>NZ_KV825116.1:0-7350 GCF_001816085.1 Micrococcus sp. HMSC31B01 | reverse complement strand
TGCGCCGCCCAGGTGCGGGCGGCGTCGAGGACGGGGTCCGCATCGGTCGCCGGCCGTGCGGCCCGGGGGCGGCCCTGACCGCCGGCGTCCGTGCCCGGGTGGCCGGGCAGGGCGGGCGAGGCGGCGAGGTCGGCCACGGCGCCGAGGGCGTCAGCAAGGGGCTCGAAGTGGGCGGGCCGGCCACCGATGCCGTGGAGGAAGCGGATCACCGGGCCAGGCTAGTGCGACTGCTGCCCGTCGCCTCGAGGGGGACCGACAGGGGCAGTGTCCCCGCGAACGGGCCGGTCATGGCGAACAGATCGGCCCGGGCGTCGAGGGTGACGACGACGGTGGTGCCGTCGTCGGCCACGCGGGCGTTCATCCCGCCGAGCCCGGGCACGGCCTCCTGGGCACCGACGGCCGCGAGGTGTGCGCTGGCGGAGGCGGCGACGTCGTCGTCGGAGAGCACGACGCCCGGGTCCTCCCCCAGCCGGAAGCCGAGCTCCTCTGCCCCGGCGATGGCGGCCGAGTCCGCGAGCGACTGCAGGCGGCGGTGCTGCAACTGCACGGTGGTGACCGCGAGCATGACCAGCATGAGGGCCACGAGCACGGCGCACAGGCCGACGGTGAGGACGGTGGTCTGCCCGTCGTCGTGACCCAGGCGAGCGGTGAGGCGGCGGCGCATCAGAACCTCGGCACAGTCTGCCGGGCGTCGGAACCCACCGTCACGGGGGTCAGCGACCACGCTGCCGGCGTGAGAGGGACGGGCACCCCCACGTCCACCCGCACGGCGACGACCTCGCCCGGTTCGAGCGTGCCACAGCCGCCCTGATCGCAGCCGACGGTCAGGTCGTACTGGCCGGCGCCCACGCCGTAGTCGGCCAGCGTGAGCTCGACGGTGGCGTGGGCGGCGCCTGCGCTGGGGTGATCAGCCTCGGCGACCACGGCCTTGACGGCCTGGTCAGCGGCGGCGACCGAGGCGAACGCCGCGGCCTGGACCTGGGAGACGTAGATCATCAGGTACACCACGGGGATCAACAGGACGAGGGTGAGGCCCAGGAATTCGACCGTGGCCGCTCCCCGCTCGTCGCGGACGTCATTGACGGAACGCATGACCGCTCACCTCCACGGGGATCGGGCCCGGCAGGAACCCCAGGCCGGGCAGCGAGCTCGAGACCGTGACGCGCAGGACCGGGACCCCGTCCTGGCTGGTGAGCTCCGCGGCGACGTCGGCCCCGGACTGGCCGGGCACGCCGGCCGAGAGCAGCTCCCGAGCCCGCTGGACGCCGTCCTCGGGGCTCCGGTCCGCGAGCGCCCCGTACCGGGCGCCGGCGGAGGCGGCGTCGATCATCACGTTGCGCGTGTGGATCACGACGCCGGCCTGGAGCAGCGCCGCGAAGAGCAGGACGACCAGGGTCATCACCATGGTGGACTCGGCCACCGCGGCGCCCCGGTCGTCCCGCCAGCGGACACCCGTGTGGCCGCCACGGGGCGCCTGCGCGCCGTGGGCAGCACCCCGGGGCATGCTCAGCCGCCCTGGGACACCTGGGAGATGGCCTGGTTGAACAGTCCCTGGAGCGCCGGCAGGGCGAGGGCCAGCAGGCCGGCCACGAGCACGGCGGACATGAGGGTGATCATCACCCAGCCGGGGACGTCGCCGCGCTCGTCGCGGACGTCGTCGTGGATGAGGGCGCGCAGGGCGGCCAGGACGGTGATGGCGTGGTGGTGGAGCATGGTCCCCTCCTCGGGTGGCCGGCCGCCCGTGCGGCCGGAGTGGATGGTGATCGTGGGTGGATGGATGGACTATTCAGTTGTGGGTCTTCAGAACCCCAGGCGCATCAGGGAGATGCCGGGGAAGACGGCGAAGATCACCGTGAGCGGGAGGATGCCGAACACGAGGGGCACCATCATCTGTATCTCCTTCCGGCCGGCGGCCTCCATGAGCTCGCGGCGACCCATCTCACGCACGTCCTGGGCCTGCGCGCGCAGGACGTCGGCGAGGGGCGTGCCGCGGTCGAGCGCGATGAGCACGCCCCCGATGAACCGTTCGACGGGGGCCAGCTGCACGCGCCGTCCCATGGCCTTGAGCGCCGCGGACAGCGACGCCCCGGCACGCATGTCGGCGAGCGTGGTGCGGAACTCGCCGGCCAGCTCCCCGCGCGCCGTCCCCGCGATGCGTTCGAGCGCTCCGGCGGCGCTCTCCCCCGCGCCCACCGAGAGCGCGAACAGCTCGGCCACGGACGGGAACTCGGAGAGGATGGCCTCGCGCCGCCGTCGCACCCGCAGGGAGAGCAGCTGCTCCCGGAGCAGGAACCCGGCCATGCCGCCGGCGATCACGAGGGCGACCCCCGTGATCACCGGCACGCGGCCCGTGACGGTGAGGCTGAGCGCGAGGACGGCCGCCACGGCGGCCCCCGCGGCTCCGCTCAGGACCTGCTGGGCACGGAAGTCCGTCGACGTGACCGCGAGCCCCGCGGCGGCCAGCTTGCGGTCGAGCGCCACCCCGCCCGGGGAGATGCGCTGGACCCAGCCGACTCCGGCCTGCACCACGGGATCGAGGATGCGTCCCCACGCTCCCCAGGGTGAGGCGCCCGCACGTTCCTCCTCGAGGAGGCGGGAGGCCGGGATGTGGTGGCGCAGCTGCGGTTCGACCCGTTGCTCGAGGCTGGGGCGCCAGCCCACCGGCTGGGTGACCAGGATGAGGAGCAGTCCCGCCCCGAGGGTGAGGCCCAGGAGCGCGGCCCAGATCAGCGCGGACGTCATGCGAACACCCGCTTCTCCCGGGGCAGCGCGCCGATGCGGAGCATGACGCGGTAGCAGACGACGGAGGCCACCATGCCGGCGAGGAGCACGGCCCCGCCGGCGGCGGACCGGTAGGCCGCGACCGCGGCGGGCTGGGTCCCCAGCAGCAGGAGCACGAGCCACGGGGCGCACACCGCCAACCGGGCCGCGTTCACGGTCCACGACTGCCGGGCCTCGAGCTCGGCGCGGATGCGGGCGTCCTGCCGGAGGAACTCGGAGAGGGTCTGCAGCAGACGGCCGATGTCGGCGCCGCCGACCTCGCGGGTCAGGCGCAGCGAGACCACCAGGCGGTCCGCGACGGGGTCGGCCATCCGGGCCTTGAGCCGGTCCAGTGCGTCCACGAAGCGGGCTCCGGCCCGGTAGTCCCGGGCGAACTGCTGGAACGGCTCGCGCAGCCCCTCCGGCCCGGTCTCCCCGAGCTGGATGAGCGCCTCCGGGAGAGTCAGGCCCGCGCGGATGGCCGACCGGGCGTGGTCGATCGCGTCCGGCCACAGCTCGCGCAGTGCCGTGGACCGCCGGCGGGCCTGCCAGGACAACAGCAGCCAGGGCACGGCCGCGCCGAAGACGGCGAAGCACGCGGCGATGGTCCACGTACTGGTCAGCGACAGGACGAGCAGCCCGACCACGAGACCGCCGACGGCCATGGCGGACACGACGCCGGCCGGGCTGAGACGCTGGATGCCGGACTGGGCGATCAGCACACGCAGGCGCGAGTCGGGGCGGGCGGCCCCGGGTTTCTCCGTGGGAGGGGACCAGAGGGACCACCACAGCAGGAACAGGCCGCAGCCGAGCGCGAGCCCCAGCAGCGCGGCCATCAGCGCAGCCCCACCAGCTCGTGGACGTCCACGCCGCGACGGGCGAGCGCCTCGAACTCCAGGTTCGCACCCTCGTTGAGGCGCAGGTCGCCCTCGGCGTCACGCTGGAAGAGCGCCGACGTCTCGATGACCCCGCCCTCCACCCGTGAGCCGACGGTGAGGATCTCCCGCACCCGCCGGCGGCCCTGACGGTCGCGCTCGCAGTGCACGACGACGTCGATGCACGTGGCGACCGTCGGGACGACGAAGTCCCGGGAGATGTTCTCCCCGGCCAGCAGCGGCAGCGTGCAGAGCTTCGTGAGCGCGTCCGCGGCCGAGTTCGCGTGGATCGTGCACATGCCGGCCAGGCCGGAGTTCAGAGCGACGAGCATGTCCAGCGCCTCGGCCTCGCGCACCTCGCCGACGATCAGGCGGTCCGGGCGCATCCGCAGCGCCTCCTTGACGAGGCGACGCAGCGGGATCTCGCCGTGGCCCTCCAGGTTCGGCTGGCGGCACTGCAGCCCGACGACGTCGCGCACCGGGATCTGCAGCTCGAAGATCTCCTCCACGGTGATCACCCGCTCCCGCGGGCCGATGGCCGAAGCCAGGCAGTTGAGCAGGGTGGTCTTGCCCGCCTGGGTGGCCCCGCTGACGAGGATGTTCATGCCCGCGTCCACGGCCGCGTCCAGGAAGCGGGCCGCCGTCGGAGTGAGGGAACCGCCCCGGACGAGGTCGTCCAGCCGGCGCGCCCGGGCGATGAACTTCCGGATGTTCACGGCCCAGTGCCGCCGCGTGATGTCGGGGATGGCCACGTGCAGGCGCGAACCGTCTGGCAGGGCCGCGTCGACGAACGGCATCGACAGGTCCAGCCGCCGGCCCGAGGACTTCAACATGACTTCGACGAGGTCCTGCACCTCCTCCTCGGTCAGGACGATGCCCGTCAGCTCGGAGCGGCCGGACCGCGCGCAGTAGACGGCGTCCGGCGCGTTCAGCCAGATCTCCTCCACGGAGGGATCGTCCATGAGCCGCTGGAGCGGCCCGAGGCCCGCGATGCGGTCGAACAGGTCCTGCCGCGCCGCCACGGGATCGTCCAGGTCCGGCAGCGAGCTGACCATCGCGCGGGACTCGTAGTCCGCGGCCGCGTCCTGGATGAGCGTCAGGACCCGGGCGTGCTCACGCTGCGGGTCGATGCCCTGCCGCCGGACGATCTCCCGGATCTCGTCCTCGAGAATGCGCACCGCATCCATGTGTCCCTCCTGTGCCCGATTCGGCGCCATCCCCAGCGCCGCACATGTCTCGATCAGGAAGATACCCCGTTCCGTCGATGCGTGTGGTCCAGGACACCATGACTGTGGACAACGTGGCGGCGGTCCCGTTCGACGGGGAGTTGTCCACAGGCCGCCCGAACCGCCATCAGGCCGTGGCAGGGTCGTCCCCAGGCGGCCGGACGGGCCGGTCGCCGGTCTCAGGAGGGAGGGGCGGGGATGGCCTGGAGCGTGCGGATCCTGGGCGGGGCCGCTCCCGAGACATGGCGGGTGGAGCACTTCCCCGCCGACGCGGACGAGCAGGACCGGGCGGTGCGGGAACGTTTTCCCGCCCGGTCGCTGCACCGGTGCGCTGCCGGGCCGCGCAGCGTGACGTACGCGGAACGGGTCGGAAGTGCACCGGCCCGGGGGCCGGAGCTCGCGGTGGTCACCGAGCACGGACCCGACGCCGGCCGCCTCGTCCCTCTGGGGGAGGGCGGGTTGAGCACGGGACGCGGTGGGGCGCGGTTGCTGCTGGACGACCCCTCTGCCCCGTCGCGGCCGATGCGTCTGCGGCTCGCGCCCACCGGGCTGCACGTCCACGACGGTCCTCGGGACACCGGACGCCTGTGGGACGGCCGCAGCCCGCTCCCTGTGGGCCGGACCGCCCTGGGCCTGGTCCGCGGGCCCGGGGCCGCCCTGCCGCGGCCGATCACGCCGGAGCCGCCCGCCGTCGACCTCGGATCCCCACCGGCCCGGCAGTCCGTCGTGATCCCGCTGGTGGCGGCCCTGGGCCCGCTGGTGCTCGGGGTCGCCCTGGTCCTGATGATGGGCAACCCGATGTTCCTGCTGTTCGGTGTGCTGTCCGTGACGGTGGCGCTGGTCATGCTGGCGATGCAGCGCCGTACCCGGCTGCGGCATGCGCGGCTGCTCGCCGCCCGCGCGGACGCGGTCGTGCGCCGGCGGGCTCAGGCGGCACTGAGCCCCGGTGCGGTGGCCCGCGCCGTCCGCTCCGGCGCGACGGACCGCTTCGGGCTGACGTCGGGGGCCGACGAGGCCGTGGCGGTCTCGTGGGGTTCCGGCGTCGGGGCGCTGTCCCTGTCGCGGGACGACCCGGACGAGGCATGGGTGGAGGCCGTCACGTCGCGGCGCACCGTGATGACGACGTCACCGCCGGAGTCGCGCGTCGTCGTGGTCGGGCCGCCGCGCGATGTGGCCGGGGCCTGCCGGTGGGCGGTGTTCCAGCTCCTGCGGCACGCGGTGGCCGCCGACGGCGCGTTCGTGGTGGAGGCCGGTGGAGTCCGCCGCACCTGGTGGTCGGGCGGGTCCGGCCCGCGGCTGCTGGTGTCGGCTCCTGAGGACGCGGCACTGGATCCGGCGTGGCGAGCGTGGCGGGCCGCCATCGGCGACGACGCGGGGACGACGCCCACGGCCCAGACGGATCTGCCCTGGACGCAGTACGACTTCACCGGGCCGCCGCCTGCGCCGGGGGACGCCGTCGTCGACCTGCGCGGGCGCACCGTCGTGGTCCCGGCCGAACAGCAGCGCTTCGAGGACGTGGCCGCCGACGGCCTCGCCGACGGCACCCTGACCGCCTGGCTGACCGAGCTGGCCGACGACGTCGTGGACCTCGGCCTGCTGCCCACCGACGACGGGGACGGCACGCTCACACCCCCGGGGCAGGTGGGCGCCCGCGATGCCGTCGACGGGCTCACCGTGACCCTCGCCCGGGGCGGCGACGAGACGGGCGTCGTCGAGATGGACCTGGCCGCCGACGGTCCGCACCTGCTCATCGCGGGCACCACGGGATCCGGGAAGTCGGATCTCCTGCTGTCCCTTCTGCTGGGAGCCGCGGCGCACCACCCGCCGGCCGAGGTCGCGTTCCTGCTGCTGGACTTCAAGGGCGGCGCGTCGTTCGGCCCGCTGGGCGCGCTCCCCCACACGATGAGCCTGGAGACCAACCACGTGGGAACGGCCTCGTTGCGGGCGCTGAGCGCCATCCGGGCGGAGCTGCATCGCCGCGAGGCCCTCTTCGCGGAGGCCGGGGTCAGCGACTATCCCGGTTTCCGTCGCCGCCATCCGGACGCGGCGCTGCCTCGGCTCGTCGTGGCGATCGACGAACTGCGCGTGCTCGTGGACGACCACCCGGACGCGGCCGCCGTCCTGCAGCGTCTGGCCGCCACGGGCCGCTCCCTCGGCTTCCACCTCATCCTGGCCACGCAGCGGGCCACGGGTGCGGTGGGCTCGGACCTGCGCTCGAACCTGGGCAGCACGATCGCCCTGCGCACCGCGACGGAGCAGGAGTCGTGGGACCTGGTGGGCACGGCCGCCGCGGCCCGGCTCGACCCGCGTCGCCCCGGCTCCGCGATCCTCTCGACGGCGGGGCGCCCGACGGTCTCGTTCCGCGCATCCCAGTGGACGGTCGACGGCGGCACGCCCGTGTGGCGACGGCTGGGCGAGGCCGCGGCCGCCCCGGGCGTCGCCCCCTGGGAGGCCGTCGTCTCGGTCCTGGTGGAGAAGTACGCGGCGGG
>NZ_KV825115.1:0-6526 GCF_001816085.1 Micrococcus sp. HMSC31B01 | reverse complement strand
GGCCGCGAGGCCGACGCCGCCGCCCCCGCGGTGGCCCCGCCGGCGCCGGCCGCGGACCCCCTGCGGGACACCAAGCTGGACCACTCGTTCAAGATCGCCCAGGTGCAGGTGCGCGTGGTGCGCGAGCAGCTCGCCGCGGGCGCGGGCATGGACCGCGAGATGGTGGACCGCGCCCTGGAGACCATCGACATCACGGCCTCCAACGCCCGCGACATGATCAAGGAGTCCCGGGCCGGCGGCGCCGAGGGCCCGGTGAGCGGGACGGTGATCGGCTGATGACGGCGCTGCCCGAGAAGGACCCCGTCACCGGGAAGTACCCCGAGCCCGCCGAGGGCGAGCCCGTGGTGCACGCCCACGCCGGGGCGCCCAAGGCCGACGGCGCCGTGCGCGTGGCCACCGTGAACGTCAACGGCATCCGCGCCTCGCACCGCAAGGGCATGCGCGAGTGGTTCGCCGGCCGCGGCGTGGACGTGCTCACCCTCCAGGAGGTGCGCGCCCCCGCGGACGTCACGGCGCAGCTGGTCCGCGAGATCGTGGGCGAGGACTGGGACGAGGTGCACCTGGCGGACGCCGTGGCCGCCGCCAAGGGGCGGGCCGGCGTCGCGATCGCCTCGCGGTTCCCGCTCGGCGAGGTCCGCACCGGCATCGCCGACGCCGACGGATACTTCGACGACGCCGGCCGCTGGATCGAGGCCGACCTGCGCCTGCCGGACGGCTCGCCGCTGACCGTGGTCTCCGCGTACGTGCACTCGGGCGAGGTCGACACCCCGAAGCAGGAGGACAAGTACCGGTTCCTCGACGAGATGGTCCGCCGCCTCTCCGAGCTGGCCGCGGGGGAGGGGCACGCCCTCGTCACGGGCGACCTCAACGTGGGCCACACCGAGCTGGACATCAAGAACTGGAAGGGCAACGTGAAGAAGGCCGGCTTCCTGCCCGAGGAGCGCGCCTACTTCGACCGGTTCTTCGGCGAGCTCGGCTTCACGGACGTGCACCGCGCCCTCGCCGGGCCGGTGCCGGGCCCGTACACGTGGTGGTCCATGCGCGGCAAGGCCTTCGACAACGACGCCGGGTGGCGCATCGACTACCACATGGCGACCGCGGGCCTGGCCGAGCGGGCGACGACCGCCGTCGTGGACCGCGCCCCCAGCTGGGGCACCCGCTTCTCCGACCACGCCCCGCTCGTGGTCGACTACCAGTTCTGACCGTGCAGGAGAGACCCGAGGCTGAGATGACCATGAAGAAGAACTCCGTCCAGGACGTCCTGGCCCAGGACGCCGCCGCCACCGCCCACCTGCCCGGCGCGTCCGCCCGGCACCGCGTGCTCTCCGGCATGCAGCCATCGGCGGACTCCCTCCACCTGGGCAACTACCTCGGCGCCCTCGTGAACTGGGAGCGCACCCAGGCCGACTTCGAGGCGTTCTTCTTCATCCCCGACCTGCACGCCATCACCGTGCCGCAGGACCCGGCAGCCCTGGCGGAGCGCACGCGGGTGGCCGCCGCGCAGTTCATCGCCGGCGGCATCGACCCCGAGCGCTCCACGCTGTTCGTCCAGTCCCAGGTGCCCGAGCACGCGCAGCTGGCGTGGGTGCTGACCTGCATGACCGGCATGGGCGAGGCCATGCGCATGACCCAGTTCAAGGACAAGTCCGCCAAGCAGGGCGCGGACGCGGCCGGCGTCGGCCTGCTCGCGTACCCCATGCTCATGGCCGCGGACATCCTGCTCTACCAGCCGCATGGCGTGCCCGTGGGCGACGACCAGCGCCAGCACGTGGAGCTCACCCGCGACCTCGCCCAGCGCTTCAACCACCGCTACGGCGAGACGTTCGTGGTGCCCACCGGCTTCTACCCGGAGACCGGCGCGCGCATCTACGACCTGCAGGACCCCACGTCGAAGATGTCCAAGTCCGCGGCGTCCCCGAACGGGCTCATCAACATCCTCGAGGAGCCGAAGAAGACCGCCAAGAAGATCAAGTCCGCGGTCACCGACGACGGCACCGAGGTGCGCTTCGACCGCGAGGCCAAGCCCGGCGTCTCCAACCTGCTGACCATCCTCGCCGCGGTGTCCGGCACGCCGATCCCGCAGCTCGAGGAGGAGTTCGTCGGCAAGATGTACGGGCACCTCAAGGTCGCGGTGGCGGACGCTGTCGTCGAGCGCCTGGCCCCCGTGCGCGAGCGCGCCCTCGAGCTGCTCGCCGACCCCGCTGAGCTGGACCGCATCCTCGCCTCCGGAGCCGAGAAGGCCCGCGCCGTGGCCACGCCCGTGCTCGAGGACGTCTACGCCAAGGTCGGCTTCCTGCCGCCGCTGCGCTGAGCCGGGCCGCACCGGCCCCGCGGCCTCCCGACGATGGCCCGCGCCCCCGACCTGCGGGGGACGCGGGCCGTCGTGTTCTCCGACTCGAGGTGGAGGCGGCGGCGCGTGCGCGGCTGTCAGGATGGAGGCACTGCCTCCGCTCCTGCCGCAGCGGGGGCGAGCCCCACCGACAGAGGAGTGCCGGAGCCATGTCCACCGCTGTCCCCATCCCCGCCGTCGCCGAGGTCCCGCCCGGCGCCGAACCCGTCCTGGAGACGGAGAACCTCGTCAAGGTCTACGGTCGCGGGGCGTCCCGCTTCGACGCGCTGAAGGGCATCACCCTGCAGATCCAGCGCGGCGAGTCCCTGGCCGTCGTCGGCAAGTCCGGCTCCGGCAAGTCCACCCTGATGCACCTGCTGGCGCTGCTGGACCAGCCCTCCGCCGGCGTCGTCGCGATGGACGGCCGTCCCGTCTCCCAGCTCAAGGCCGCGGAGATCTCCCAGCTGCGCAACGAGCGGTTCGGCTTCGTGTTCCAGCAGTTCTTCCTGAACCCGAACCAGACGGTCCTGGAGAACACCGTGCTGCCGCTGAAGATCGCCGGCGTGGGCCGGGCCCAGCGCACCCGCCGCGGCATGGCGGTGCTCGAGCGGCTCGAGCTCGCGGACAAGGCGAAGAACAAGGCCACGGACCTCTCCGGCGGCCAGAAGCAGCGCGTGTGCATCGCCCGTGCGCTCGTGAACAACCCGACGGTGCTGTTCGCGGACGAGCCCACGGGCAACCTGGACTCCGCCACCTCGGCGGCCGTGGAGGACATCCTCTTCGGCCTGCACCGCGACGAGGGCATCACCCTCGTGGTGGTCACGCACGACGACGACCTGGCCGCGAAGTGTGACCGTCGCGTCGAGCTGCAGGACGGCGTGGTCATCGCCGACGAGCGCGTCGGCACCGAGCGGGACGGAGCGCGGGCATGAAGGCCACCGACGTCGCGGGCACGGCGCTCGCCAACACGATGCGCTCCAAGCTGCGCACCTTCCTCACCGTCGTCGCGATCGTGATCGGCGCATTCACGCTGACCCTCACCACGGGGCTCGGCGCGGGCATCAACAAGTACGTGGACAACGTGGTCGAGGGCTTCGGCAAGCCCGGTGAGCTGACCGTGATGAAGCAGCAGGACATGTCCTCGGCCGGCGCGGCGAGCGGCTCGCCCCAGGAGTACGCGGAGCAGGACGCCGCCGGCGGCGAGATGTTCGGCATGCCACTGCTCACCCAGGAGGACCTCGCCGCGATCGAGGACACCGAGCACGTCACCGAGGTGAAGACCTATCGGGTGGCCGAGCCGGAGTACATCCAGGGCCCGGACGACCGCAAGTGGCAGACCGGCTTCATGGGCAGCTCCGGTGAGATCGACATGCTCACCTTCTCGGCCGGCCGTGCCCCCGAGGCCGGCGCCGCGGAGATCGTCATGCCCGAGTCGTGGGTGGAGGACCTGGGCGCCGGCGACGCCGAGGACCTGGTCGGCACGGAGCTGACCGTCGTGGCGGCGACCCCGCTGCAGGAGCACAAGTCCGTGACGGCCACCGTGGTCGGTGTGACGAAGGCGGCCGCGTCCGGTGCGGGCACCGCCCCGACGCCGTCGGAGTCGCTCGAGCAGGAGATCTACGACATCACGACGGAGGGCCTGCCGGAGTCCCAGCGGGACACCTACTTCCAGGCCACGGCGATCGTGGCGGACCCGGAGGCGAACGAGGACGCCGTGAAGCAGGCGCTGGCCGACCAGGGCCTGCTGGCGCAGACCCTCGAGGAGCAGCTCGGCGTGATCCGCGGCATCATCGACGCCGTCACGTGGGTGCTGACCGGCTTCGCGCTCATCGCGCTGCTCGCCGCCAGCTTCGGCATCATCAACACCTTGCTCATGGCGGTGCAGGAGCGCACCCGGGAGATCGGCCTCATGAAGGCTCTCGGCATGACCGGCGGGAAGATCTTCGGCCTGTTCACCATGGAGGCCGTCGTGATCGGCCTGCTCGGCTCGCTGGTCGGCATCGGCCTGGGCGTCGCCGTCGGACTCATCGCGAACCAGGTGTTGACCACCGGCCCCCTCAGCGGCGTCACCGGCCTGGTCCTGTTCGCGGTCAACCCCCTCGCCCTGCTGCTGATCCTGCTGCTGATCGTGGCCATCGCGTTCATCGCCGGCACCTTGCCCGCCCTGCGTGCGGCCCGGAAGGATCCCATCGAGGCACTGCGGCACGAGTGATCCTGCCACCGCGCCCGTCACCGCCACCACCGTCACCCACGACACCGAGGAGCTCACCATGACCACCGATCGACCGAACCCGGACCCGAACCCGGAGCAGCCCGCCGTGGGCTCCCGCTACGGCACGCAGCCCTACGCGGCCCCGGGCTACGGCGCCCAGCCGGGCAGCCCGTACGGCATCGTCCCGGAGCCGGCCGCGTTCCCCGCGCTCCTGACGCTGACGCTCACGTCGCTCGCGCTGTACGTGCTGTCCTCCCTGCCGGCCCTGTTCGGCGGCGAGGAGAGCATCGAACGCATGCGGGACTCCCTTCGCCAGAGCGGCCTCACCCCCGAGCAGGTGGAGGAGATCGCGCCTGTCGTGGGCGCCTCCGTGACGGTGGGCACGATCATCGTCCTGCTCATCGGCGTGGCCCTGTACGCCCTGGTGTACTTCAACCTCCGCGGGGCCAAGAACTGGGCCCGCATCCTCGGCATCGTCGTCGGGATCCTGGGCACCCTCAGCGCCGTCGGCGGCATCTTCTCCTTCGTGACCTACCCCGGCATCGGCGGCGTGCTGGCCTCCGTGCTCAGCCTGGCGCTGGTGATCGTGAACATCCTGTGGCTGGTCAAGGCCTTCAACCCGCAGGTCGCGGCCTACACCCGTCAGGGCCGCCGCGCCTGACCCCGACGCCGTTCGCCGGCGGCGAGTCCTGGGTCGCCAGCCCTCGCCCCGGCGTCGGCCAGCGGAGACCATGGCGACATGGCCTCCGATCATCGACCCCCGCATCCCGTGTCCCCCCACCCCGACGACCTGGACGGCGGCGGGCGGCCCGTGGTGGGCCCGGATGAGGCGCGGCGGCGCATCGCCGGGCACTCCGGCCCGGACGCCCGCCCGCTGATCCGCCCCGATGCCCGCACCCCCGGCGTGTTCCGGGCGCTGCTCGGGCTGACGGTCGCGTCCGCGGTCCTCTACGCCGCGTCGATCCTGCGCAACCTCCTCCCGGGCGCGGCCCAGGACATCGCGGACTCGCTGCCCGAGGGCAGTGCGCAGTCGCCCGCGATGACCGCCGAGGCGATCGAGGGCGCCCTCACCGGCAGCGTCTGGTTCGCGACCCTGCTGGGCCTGGCGGTCTACGCGATCGTCCTCGTCGGCCTGACCCGGCGCAGCAACGCGGCGCGCATCATGGGCGCCCTGTTCGCCTCGATCGCCATCTTCGTGACTCTGCTGGGGACCATCCGCCTGTTCGTCTTCCCCGCCGGGGACGTCGTGCTGCCCCTGGTCCTGGGCGGGCTGTTCGCGCTCGTGAACGCGGCCTGGCTCGTGTGCGCCTTCAACCCCGGCCTCGCGACGACCTTCCTGCGCCGCCGGGCATGATGGGGGCATGCACCCCCTCGACGACGATCCCCACGCCGCCACGGACCGCGACCCCGCCCCCGATCGCGCGGCCCTGCGTCCCCTGCGCCTGTTCCAGACCGTCACGGCGGTCACGGGTGCACTGAGCGCGGCTGGCGTGGCGGGCGTGCTCGCCCTGCAGTCGACGCCCGGCTACGCCCGCGCCGTGCTGGAGGCGCGCTCCTGGGGCGCGAGCGAGGTCACCGACGCCGACGTCGCCGCGTTCGTCACCCCGGCGGGGGCGTGGCCGGTGGCCGCCGCGGCGGTGGTCCTGCTGGCCGTGGTGCTCCTGGCCGGCATCACCCGCCGGATCCGGGCCGTGCGCCCCGTGGGCAGCGTGCTGGTGGTGCTGGGGATGCTCACGGCGGCCTTCTGGATGGTCGACGGCGGGCGGATGGTGCAGGCCGGGGGAGGGGGCCCGGTCGTGCTGGGGGCCGTCGTCGGGATGCTCGTCTCCAGCGCGGTGTGGCTGCGGGTGGCGCACCGGCGGGAGACGCGCGCCGCCTTCGACGTCTGAGCTCGGACCGCCTCCGCCTCCGGTCCCGCCCCCGTCCCCACGCCGAGGCCCGCAGACACGCCGCTACACCGGGCCGGTGACGGCGCGTCTGCGGGC
>NZ_KV825114.1:10558-14789 GCF_001816085.1 Micrococcus sp. HMSC31B01 | reverse complement strand
GGGCGGCGAGGCCACCGTCGAGTCGGCCCCCGGCGAGGGCACCGTGGTGGCGCTGCGGGTGCCGCTGGCCGCCGCCGGGGCCGGCCGGAGCGCTGATCCCGAGCAGACCGAGAGCGAGGAGACCGCATGAGCGTGCGGGTGATGCTGGTGGACGACCACCCCGTGGTCCGGGCGGGGGTGCGGGCCGTCGTCGAGGCGCACCCGGACCTGAGCGTGGTGGCCGAGGCCGCCGACGGGGCGGAGGCGATCGGCGTCCTGGAGGCGGGCGAGCCCGCGGTGGACGTCGTGCTGATGGACCTGCAGATGGGCGCGGGGATGGACGGCGTGACCGCCACCCGCGCGGTGCGGGAGCGGTGGCCGGGGGTGCAGGTGCTGATCCTGACGACCTTCGACACGGAGGCGGACATCCTCGCGGCCGTGAACGCGGGCGCTGCCGGCTACCTGCTCAAGGACGCCCCGAGCGAGGAGATCGCCTCGGCGGTGCGGCAGGCGGCGGCGGGGCGCAAGGCGCTGGCCCCGCAGGTCGCGGCCACGCTGATGGGGCGCATGTCCGGCGGCTCCGAGGTGCTGTCCGAGCGGGAGATCCAGCTGCTCGAGCTGATCGCGCGGGGCGCCACGAACAAGGTGGCCGCGAAGGAGCTGTTCATCTCCGAGGCCACCGTGAAGACGCACCTGGTGCACATCTTCCAGAAGCTCGGGGTGGACAACCGCACGCGCGCCGTCGACGAGGCCCGGCGACGGCGCATCATCCGCTGACGGGCAGGCCGAGGCGGCCGGCCCTGGAGGGCCCGGCCCTGCTCAGCGGCGCCGCACGTACCGGGTGATCACCGCCGCGGCGACGGCGGCCAGCGCCAGCACGCCGAGCGCGGCGGGCAGGCTGAGGTCGCCGCGCTGGACGCCGAACCCCCGCAGCGTCCAGAAGACGATCAGGGCGCACGTGAACATCACGCCGACGAACATCCAGACCGACCGGAGCCCGGGTCCCAGCCCCGCACCGGGCCGGTGGCGGGGGTCACGGGGGTCACCGTCGTCGCCGGGCTGACCGTGGTGGAGGGGAGGCATCGTCATGCGCTCCACCGTAGGGGCCACGGGCCGGGCCGGGCCAGGGCCACCGCGTAGGCTTCAGGCTCGTGAAGACCCTTGTGCTCGGCAACGGCGGCCGCGAACACGCGCTGCTCACCGCCCTCTCCCGTGATCCGCAGGTCAGCGCCCTCCACGCGGCGCCCGGCAACGCCGGCATGGCCGACCTCGCCACCCTCCACGCCGTCGAGGCCACCGACCCGGCCGCCGTCGTGGCGCTCGCGCGCGAGCTGGGGGCCGACCTCGTCGTCGTCGGACCCGAGGCCCCGCTGGCCGCCGGCGTCTCCGACGCCCTGCGCGAGGCCGGGTTCGCCGTGTTCGGCCCCTCGCAGGCCGCCGCGCAGCTCGAGGCGTCCAAGGCCTTCGCCAAGGAGGTCATGTCCGCCGCGGGCGTGCCCACCGCCGGCTCCCGCGTGTGCACCACCGCCGCGGAGGCCGCCGCCGCCCTCGACGAGTTCGGCGCCCCGCACGTCGTCAAGGACGACGGTCTGGCCGCGGGCAAGGGCGTCGTGGTCACCTCCGACCGCGCCGAGGCCCTCGCCCACGCCGAGGCCTGCTTCGCCGCCGGCGGCACCGTGGTGATCGAGGACTTCCTGGACGGCCCCGAGGTCTCCCTCTTCGTGATCTGCGACGGCGAGGACGCCGTCGCCCTCACCCCCGCGCAGGACTTCAAGCGCATCCACGACGGCGACGCCGGCCCCAACACCGGCGGCATGGGCGCGTACACGCCGCTGCCGTGGCTGCCCGAGGGCTTCACGGACGAGGTGATGGACCGCGTGGCCCGCCCCGTGCTCGCCGAGATGGCCCGCCGCGGCACCCCGTTCACGGGCGTGCTGTTCTGCGGCCTGGCCGTGACCGCCAAGGGCGTGGAGGTCATCGAGTTCAACGTGCGCTTCGGCGACCCCGAGACCCAGGCCGTGCTCGCCCGCCTCGAGACACCCCTGGGCGGGCTGCTCGCCGACGCCGCGGCCGGCCGGCTCGGCGCGGACCGTCGGCTCGAGTGGAGCGACGACGTCGCCGTGGACGTGGTCATGGCCTCGGCCGGCTACCCGGCCTCCTCCTCGACGGGCGACGTGATCACCGGGCTGGCCGACGCGGCCGCCCTCGAGGGCGTGCACGTGATCCACGCCGGCACCGCGGCGTCCGGTGAGGACGTGGTGACGGCGGGCGGCCGGGTGCTGGCCGTCGTCGGGCGCGGGGCGGACCTGGCCCAGGCGCGTGAGCGCGCCTACGCGGGCGTCGAGCGGATCCGGTTCGACGGGGCCCAGTGGCGCACGGACATCGGACTCAAGGCCGAGCGCGGCGAGATCACCGTGCCCGGGACGGGGGGAGCGAAGTGAGCGGGGAGCGCGTGGGGTTCACGGGGGCCGAGGCCCTCGAGCTGCCGGGCTGGCGGCACGTCTACTCGGGCAAGGTGCGGGACCTGTACGAGCCCGCCGACGCCGAGCCGGGACGGTCCGCGACGCTGCTCGTGGTGGCCTCCGACCGGATCAGCGCCTACGACCACGTGCTGGAGCCGCCGATCCCGGACAAGGGCACCATCCTCACCCGGCTGACCCTGTGGTGGTTCGAGAAGCTGGCCGAGGGCTACAACGGGGCCCACGCCGAGCCGGTCGAGCACCATGTGGTGGGCACGGACGTGCCCGCGGCCGTGGCCGGGCGGGCGATGGTCGTCAAGCGCCTGGACATGTTCCCCGTGGAGTGCATCGCCCGCGGCTACCTGACCGGCTCCGGCCTGGCCGAGTACCGCGCGTCGGGCACGGTGGCCGGCCTGCCGCTGCCCGCCGGGCTCGTGGACGGCTCGCGGGTCGACCCGCCGATCTTCACGCCGTCCGCGAAGGCCGAGGTCGGCGAGCACGACGAGAACATCACGTTCGAGCAGATGGTCGAGCGCGTGGGCACCGAGGCCGCCGAGCGCCTGCGGTTCCTCACCCTGGACCTGTACGCCCGCGCCGAGGCGATCGCCCGCGAGGCCGGCATCATCCTGGCGGACACGAAGGTCGAGTTCGGCGTGGACCCGGCCACCGGCCAGGTGGTGCTGGGCGACGAGGTCCTCACCCCGGACTCCTCCCGGTTCTGGGACGCCGAGGACTACGAGCCCGGCCGCCCCCAGGCGAGCTTCGACAAGCAGTTCGTCCGCGACTGGCTCACGGGCCCCGACTCCGGCTGGGACAAGACCAGCGGGGAGGCCCCGCCGGAGCTGCCCGCCGACGTCGTGGCCAAGACGCGCGACCGCTACGTGGAGGCGTACGAGCGCCTGACGGGCCGCCCCTTCGACGCCTGACCCGGACTTTCGAACGTGAGATATGTCCTCTCTCACGTTCGAAAGTCCCCATTCGCCCGATTTCACGTTCGAAAGTCCGGGGAGGGGCGGGGCGGGGCGGCTCCTGCACAGGGGCCCGGCCCCGCACAGGAGGGGGTCGGACGCCCGCCCACGACGACGGCGCCCGCATCCTGGCCGCATGCCACGCCGCCCCGCACCCCTTCCGCCAGCCCTCGCCGGCCGCGTCTTCACCCGGCGCGAAGCCCTGGACCGCCTCTCCCTCTCCTCCGACCGGCTGCGCAGCCTCGACCTGCGCCAGGTCACCCACGGGGCACACCGCGCGGTCGTCGACGTGCCGGGGTCGTGGGCCGCGCTCGGATACCCCCGCCCCGTGGCGGCCCTGCCGCCGGAGGAGGCCGCTGTCGTGGTGGCTCTGACCCGTGGGGTCGCCTCGCATCTGACGGCGGCGCGGCTGCACGGGCTCGTCCTGCCGTGGTGGGCCGAGGAGGACACACGGGTGCACGTGAGCCGGCCGCACCGCACGGGTCGGACGGGGCGCGCGGGCGTCGCCTGCCACGGACGCACGGTGCCGGCCGAGGACCGCGTGGAGGTGCACGGGGTCCCGGTCACCTCGCTCGAGCGGACGTGGGTGGACCTCTGCTCCCTGCTGCGGCCGGATCAGGTGGCGGACGCCGTCGTCGCGGGGGACGCGCTCGTGAACCGTCCGTGGGTGGACGGGTCCCGACTCCCGCCGCGCACGACGGCGTCGCGGCTCTCCGCGGCGCTGGAGCGGGCGGGCCGGTTCAAGGGCGTGCGGGTGGCTCGGGCCGCGCTGGCGCTGATCCGGGTGGGGGCGGACTCGCCTCCCGAGACGCGACTGCGGCTGGG
>NZ_KV825114.1:0-10538 GCF_001816085.1 Micrococcus sp. HMSC31B01 | reverse complement strand
GCGCTCCTCGACGCCGGCCTCCCCGAGCCGCGCCTGCAGGCGCAGCTGGTCTCACCGGCGGGGGAGCGGACCGACGCGGACATGGTGGTCGAACGGTCCCGCGTGGCCCTCCACTACGACGGCGGCCACCATCGCACGCCGGAGCAGCAGCGACGCGACGCACGGCGGGACCGTCTCTGGCAGGAGGCCGGCCACCTGTCCATCACGGTGATGGGCGCCGACCTGGCCGAGGACTTCCGGACCGTGGTGGCCGCCGTCGTCCGCCACGACCGGGCCGCGCGGGCGACCTCCACCATCTCCGCTCCCGCCCCCGCCGCAGGACTTTCGAACGTGAAATCGGGCGAATGGGCACTTTCGAACGTGGGATAGGCCCTCTCTCACGTTCGAAAGTGCCCGGCCCGGGGCCCATCAGGCGAGCGAGTCCTCCCAGGCCCGGTGCAGCGCCGCGAACCGCCCGTCGGCCGCCACCAGCTCGGCGGGGCTGCCGTCCTCGACGATCCGGCCGTCGTGCATCACGAGCACCCGGTCGGCGGTCTCGACGGTGCTGAGCCGGTGGGCGATGATCAGTGCCGTCCGGTTCCCCAACAGCCGCTCCAGCCCGGCCTGCACGAGACGCTCGCTCGGCAGGTCCAGCGACGACGTCGCCTCGTCCAGGATCAGCACGGCGGGGTCCGCGAGGAACGCCCGCGCGAACGACACGAGCTGCCGCTGTCCCGCGCTCAGCCGCCCGCCGCGCTTGGCGACGTCGGTCGCGTAGCCCTCGGGCAGCCCCAGGATGAAGTCGTGCGCCCCCACCGCCCGGGCGGCCGCCTGGATCTCGGCCTCGGTGGCGTCGGGCCGGCCGAGGGCGATGTTCTCCGCGATCGACCCGGAGAACAGGAACGCCTCCTGGGTCACCATCACCACGTTGCGCCGCAGATCCGCCTGGCTGAGCTCGCGCAGCTCCACCCCGTCCAGCGTCAGCGAGCCGGCAGAGACGTCGTAGAACCGGGCGATGAGCTTGGCCAGCGTCGACTTGCCCGCACCCGTCTGGCCCACCACGGCCACGGTCTGCCCGGCCGGGATCACGAGGTCGAACTCCGGCAGCACCACCCGGTCCGGTCCGTAGCTGAACACCGCGTCCCGGAACTCCACCCGCCCGGACGCCACGCCCGTCCCCGGAGCGTCGGCCCCGGGCAGCGGCGTGGGCTCGGCGGCCTCCACCACGGTGGGCTCCTCCTCGAGCAGGCCGGAGACCTTCTCGAGCGCCGCCGTCGCGGACTGCAGCGACGAGTAGAACATCGCCACCATCTCCATGGGCTGGAACACGCGCCGTCCGGCCAGCAGGAGCGCCACGAGCACCCCCACCTCGAGGTCGCCGTCGAGCACGCGCAGGCCCCCGGTCACGAGCAGCGCCGCTACCGTGAGGTTGCCCGTCGCCACGAGCACCGGCTGCAGGATGCCGAACAGGTTGAGCGTGGCCACCATGTCGTCCCGGTAGGCCGTGGCCAAGTCGCGGTACCGCGCGTCGTTGTCCCGTTCCCGCCGGAAGGCCTGGACCGCGCGGATGCCGGTCATGGTCTCCACGAAGTGCACGATCGACCGTGCCGAGGACACCCGCGACCGCCGGTACGCCTCCTCGGACCGCACCTGGTACCAGCGCGTCACGATCGCCACCGGCACGGCCGCGCCCAGCAGCACGAGGAACGACGGCGGGTCCAGCAGCAGGATGGACGCCGCGGTGAACGACATGAACATCAGCCCGGACACGAGCGAGGACACGCCCTGGTCCAGCAGCTCCCGCAGCGCCTCCAGGTCCGAGGTCTGCCGCGAGATCACCCGCCCGGACGTGTACCGCTCGTGGAACCCGAGGCTCAGCCGCTGCGTGTGCCGGAACACGCGCAGCCGCAGGCTGAGCAGCATGGCCTGGCTGGCCCGCGCGGTGAGCCACGTGTACGCCCCCAGCAGGCCCCCGGAGACGAGGGCCGCCGCCACGTACGCCCCGCCCACGGGGACGAGGATGGGCCAGACGGACTCGCCGGCCCGCACGGCCTCGACGACGCGCGGCAGCTCCGCGTCGATCGCCCAGGCGATGATCAGCGGCCCGGCCGCCCGCGCCGCGTTGGACACGAGCACGAAGACCACGGTGACCAGCAGCGTCCCCCGGACCGGCCGCGCGAGCTCGCCGAGCAGCCGGAAGGACCGGCGCCGGATGTGGCGGCGCTCCGCGCGGGTGTAGTCGAGGTCCTCTTCGGCCCCCACGCCGCGCACGCGGCTCACGTCGGCGGCGCTCATGCCTGCTCCTCCGGTCGGCTCGAGATGATGTGCCGGTACACGGCGCTGCGGGCCAGCAGTTCGGGGTGCGTCCCCACGTCCTCGATCCGCCCGTCCGCCAGCACCGCGACCCGGTCCGCCAGGGCCACGGTGGAGGGACGATGCGCCACGATCAGGGTGGTCGTCCCGTCGAGGACCTCGCGCAGGCGCGCGGTCACGGTCTCCTCGGTGCGCACGTCGAGGGCGGAGAGGGGGTCGTCCAGCACGAGCACGTCCGGGCGCGCCGCGATCGCGCGGGCGAGGGCGATCCGCTGGCGCTGTCCGCCGGAGAGGCTGAGGCCCTCCTCGCCGATCTCGGTCTCGACGCCGTCCGCCAGGTCCGCCACGAAGCCCGCCTGCGCGGTCTCGAGCGCGAGGTCGAGCAGGGCGTCCGCCGCGGGGGAGTGGAGGCCGTCCGCGAGCACGTCCGCCGGGGCGCCGAGCAGCACGTTCTGCCGGATGGTCGCGGAGAACAGCGTGGCGTCCTCGAACGCCACGGACACCCGCCGGCGCAGCTCCTCGAGCGGCATCCGGCGCACGTCCACCCCGTCCACGCAGACGGAGCCCGCCGTGACGTCGAGCAGCCGGGGGACCAGCTGCAGCAGCGTCGACTTGCCGGCGCCGGTCGCGCCGACCAGGGCCATCGTCTCGCCGGGCACCAGCTCGAGGTCGACGCCGTCGAGCAGGTCGCGCTCCCCGCGCCCCGGGTCCGCGTCCGGCCAGCGGAAGCGCACCCCGCGGAACGCGAGCGCGCCGGTGGCCGGGGGCACGACGGCGGCCTCCCCGGTGGGCGAGGCGATGTCCACGGGCGTGGCGAGGACGTCCACGTGGCGGTCGATCGCCGTGCGGGCCGAGAGCGTCATGCCCATCAGCTGGCCCACCGACTCGACCGGCCCGGCCAGCACGGCCGCGGTGGCGAAGTAGGCGGCGAGCGCGCCCACCGTCAGCTCCCCGGTCGCCACGAGCCACAGGCCCAGGGCGAGGCCCAGGCCCAGCACCGTCTCCGGCAGGGCCACGATGAGCGCGATGAACCGGGCCAGCACCGAGGCCTTGTGCACCTCGGTGCCCTGCAGCGTGCGGGCGCGCCCGCGGAAGCCGTCGAGGGCGTGCGCGCCGCGGCCGAACGCCTTGAGGACGCGGATGCCGTGCACCGACTCCTCGACGGACGTGGCGAGGTCCCCGGCCTGGTCCTGGGAGAGCCGGGACGCGGCGCGGAAGTCGTTGCGGAACCCGAACGACGCCCACATGATCGGCACGGCCGCGGCGAGGTAGAGCAGGGCCAGCTGCCAGGACAGCAGGAACAGCAGGACGAGGCCGACGGCGATGGTCACCACGTCCACCACGAGCATGACCGAGCCGAACGCGATCCACCGCCGCAGCAGCGAGAGGTCGCCCTGGGCCCGGGAGAGCAGCTGCCCCGAGGGCCACGCGTCGTGGAACGCCACCGGCAGGCGCTGGAGCCGTTCGAACAGGGCGATGCGCGCCCGGTTCTCCACCCCGGCGGCCGGCGGGAGGATGAAGTACCGGCGCAGGCCGATGAACGCGGCCTCGGCGAGGCCGAGCACGGTGAGTAGGCCGGCGGCCCGCCACACGTCCGCGCGGGAGTCGGGGGAGGAGGGCCCGGCGAGCACAGTCTGCGTGAACACGGTGTCCACGAGCAGGTGGATGACCTGCGGGATGGCCAGGGCCACGAGGCCCGCCGCCGTGGCCGAGGCGAGCCCGAGCACCCAGCGCGCCCGCACGCCCTCGAGGTACGGTGCGATCCCGCCCAGGGCGTCACGCAGGGACGAGGCGTCGGGAGAGGTGGCGCGGGTCACGGGGCCCCACTGTACCCGCGGCCCCGGACGGGACAGGCGGCTCAGCCCCGCGGGACCAGGTCCAGCACCACGGCCTCGGGCCGGCACGCGAACCGCACGGGCGCGGACGGCGCGGTCCCCAGGCCGGCCGACACCTCGAGGGGGACGGTCCGCCCCGCGGCCGTCCACGTCGAGACCCCGGAGGCCTGTCGGCGCGGCAGGTCGCAGTTGGTGACGAGCGCACCGAGGAACGGCACGCACACCTGCCCGCCGTGGGTGTGGCCGGCGAGCAGCAGGTCGGCGCCGTCGGCGGTCATGGCGTCCAGCACGCGGCGGTACGGGGCGTGGGTGACGCCCAGCCGGAACCGCCCGTCGTCACCGGGCCGCCCGGCGTTCTCGTCGGGTGCGGCGCCGGGGAAGCCGGCCCAGGCGTCCAGACCGAGGTGCGGGTCGTCGGTGCCGGCGGCGAGGACCTCGAGCGTGGTCCCGGCGCGGGTCGGCACGGCCAGGGCGGCGCCCCGGTTCGTCAGGTCGGCCCAGCCGGCGGCGCGGAACGCGCCGAACAGGACGTCGGAGGGAAGCCGGGGCCGGTCCTCGTCCATGCGCGAGGGGCCCGCGAAGTACCGCAGGGGGTTGGCCGCCTTGGGCGCGTAGTAGTCGTTGGAGCCGGGCACGAACACGCCGGGCCGCGCCAGCAGCGGCCCGAGCGCGTCGAGCACGAGCGGCACCGACGCCGCGGCGGACACGTTGTCTCCCGTGTTGACCACGAGGTCAGGCTCGAGTGCATCCAGCCCGCGCAGCCACGCCCGCTTGGCCCGGTGCCGGGGCAGCAGGTGGATGTCCGAGAGGTGCAGCACCCGCAACGGCGCCGACCCGGCCGGCAGCACGGCCAGTCGGTGCGTGCGCACCGTCCGGGCCTCAGCCTCGGCGAGGCCCCAGGCCAGGCCGAGGCCCGCCGTCGCGGCCATCCCGACGGCGGCAGGCGCTGCGGAACGGAGCATGCGGCGGGTGGGGGAGGCGGCGGGGGGCATCGCGGTCAGAAGCCCGGGACCGCCTCGGGCAACGGCCCGCCTCGGTCCAGGTCGTCGATGTGGAACTGGCGTCCGTCCGGGTGCTCGCCGGCCTCGCCCGGGTCCTCCGACTGCGGGCCGTCCCACTCGGGCAGTTCACCCGGCGGGAACTTCTCCTTGGCCAACTGGTTGTACTCGAGCCAGGACGGGCCGTTGATGGAGGTCGAGTAGAACGGGTTGCGGACCTCGCCGTTGACGGTCTCGCCCGTCATGGACTTCAGGTTGTTGTAGCGGCCGGTCCACACGGCGGTGGCCAGCTCGCTGGTGAATCCGACGAACCACGTGGAGGACACGTTGTCGTTCGTGCCCGTCTTGCCGCCGAACTCGTAGCCGGCGCCCTCCTCGGCGATGTTGAAGCCGGCGATGTGGCGCAGGACCGGCATCAGCTCCCGGACGTGGTCCGGGTCGATGACCTGGTCGCACTGAGGGTCGGCGACGTCGTACTGGTTGCCGACGGTGTCCGTGACCTCCAGGATGGCGCGCGGCTCGCAGTACAGGCCGTTCGCGGCGATGGCGGCGTACGCGCCGGCCAAGGACAGCGGGGCCACCGAGTCCTTGCCGAGCAGGAAGGACGGGTCGTCCGGCTGCAGCGGGGAGCTGTCCAGGGCGCGGGTGATGCCCAGCTGGGTGGTGAGGCTCGTGATGTCGCACAGGTCCAGCTGGTACGCGGTGGCGACGGTCGGGGTGTTCACGGACCAGAAGAGGCCCTCGTCCACGCGCACCTGCCGCAGCATGCCCGGGATCACGTTCTTGAACTGCCAGGTGCCGCCGATCGTGGTGTAGCCGCCCGGGCGGCACGAGGCAGCGAACCGCGTGCCCGTGGGGTAGACGTTCCGGGAGGCGTCCACGGAGTCGACCAGGCGGTTGCCGTTGCGCAGCCACGTCAGTGCCACGAAGGGCTTGAGCGTGGAGCCGGCCTGGAAGCCCTGGCCGCCACCCCACTGCTTGTCCACGTTGAAGTTCAGCGAGGTGTGGCCGAGCTCGTCCTGGATGGCGTACTCGGTGTTCTGGGCCATGGTGCGGATGTTGCCGGTGCCGGCCTCCACCGAGGTGAGCGCGTGGCCGGCGCCCAGCGACTCGTTGTTGGGCACCGAGGCGCGCAGGTTCTTCTCGGTCTCCTTCTGGAGCGTCGAGTCGATCGTTGTGCGGATGGTGAGTCCGCCGCGGTCCAGCAGGGCCTGGCGGGACTGGACGTCCGGGCCGAACGTGGGGTCGGCGAGGATCTGCCGCTCCACGTAGTCGCAGAAGTAGGTGCCGAACTTGGCGTAGAGGCAGCCCGAGGGGCGGGACTCCATGACCACCTCCATCGGCTGGGCGACGGCGTGGTCGTACTCCTCCTGGGAGAGGTAGCCGTTGTCCTTCATCGCGTTCAGCACGAGGTTGCGCCGCTCCGTGGCCTCCTCCGGGTTGCGGGCCGGGTTGAACCGGGTGGGGGACTGGACCATGCCGGCCAGCGTGGCGGCCTCCCAGCTCTCCAGGTCGGCGGCGGACTTGCCGAACACGTACTGCGAGGCAGCCTCGACCCCGTAGGCGCGGCCGGAGAACAGCACGATGTTGAGGTAGCCCTCGAGGATCTCGTCCTTCGACATCTGCTTCTCGACGGCGACGGCCAGCTTGATCTCCTTGACCTTGTCCGCGATGTTCTTGGAGCCGGAGAGGGTGAGGCGGGAGTCGCCGCGGATCTGCTGCACGTTCACCAGCATGTTGTTCACGAACTGCTGGGTGAGGGTGGAGGCGCCCTGCGTGGAGTCGGAGGTGGCGTTGTTGACGGTCGCGCGAATGAGGCCGCGCGCGTCCACGCCGTCGTGATCGTAGAAGCGCTCGTCCTCGATGGCCACGATCGCGTGCTGCATGTGCTTTGAGATCTTGTCCAGTGGGACCGGGGTGCGGTTCTCCTCATAGAAGACGGCGATCTCCTCACCGTCCTCCGAGAGGATGCGCGACGGGACGGACACCGGCTCCGCGGGCAGCTCGTCCGGCAGCTCGTCCAGCATCTCCCGACCCGACGCGGCGGCGACACCGGCCAGGCCCGCGACGGGCAGCAGGAGGGCCGCCACGAGCAGGCCAGCCAGCGCCGACAGGCCCACGAAGGCGAGGAGGCGGCCGGGGGCGCTCGAGGGCGCGGGGAAGCGGGTCGTGCGGGAGGCCATGGGCGCGAGTGTAGCGCGGGCACCTGGGACCTCTTCCGGGGTCCGCGCCGGTGGCTAGGGTGGGTCCCATGACTCAGCAGACGCAGTGGGAGTACGCCACGATCCCCCTCCTCATCCACGCGACCAAGCAGATCCTCGACCAGTGGGGTGAGGACGGCTGGGAGCTCGTCACGGTGATCCCGGGCCCCGAGGGGAACAACCCCGTGGCCTACCTCAAGCGTCCGAAGGCGGCGTGAACGTGACGGCGCAGTCCTCGGCCCCCGCCTGGGGCGACGGCGCAGTCGCGGCCCGCCTCGCGGAGCTCGGCATCGACCGACCCGCCGTCGCGGCGCCGGTCGGCTCCTATGTCCCGGCCCTGCGGGACGGCGACCTCGTGCTGACCTCCGGCCAGCTCCCCTTCGTGGCCGGCGCCCTGCCCGCCACTGGCAAGGTGGGCGCGGAGGTCACCCCGGAACGCGCCCAGGAGCTCGCGCGGGTGTGCGCCGTGAACGCGGTGGCCGCGGTGCACGAGCTGTTGGGCGACCTGGACCGGGTCGCCCAGGTCGTCAAGGTCGTCGGTTTCGTGGCCTCCGACCCCGCGTTCACCGGTCAGCCCGGCGTGGTGAACGGCGCCTCGGACGTGCTGGCCGAGATCTTCGGCGAGGTCGGCCGCCACGCGCGCTCCGCCGTCGGCGTGGCCGTGCTGCCCATGGATGCTCCCGTCGAGGTGGAGATCACCGTCCGTGTCCGCTGATCCGGCCGGCCTGCTGCTGCCGGTCCCGGAGCAGGAGGAGGACCTCACCCGCCAGTGGCTGGACCGGCGCTTCCGCCAGGTGCGCCCGGCCCGGCCCGGGTCGGCCGTGGTGCTCGTACGCGACGGCGACGACGGCCCGGAGGTCTTCCTCCGTCACCGCGCGGGACGCACCCCGCTCGGCCGCGTGGGTCTGCCCGGCGGCGCGCTCATCGAGTCCGACGCCGACCTGTGCCCGTGGTACGGGCCCGAGCCCTCCCAGTGGGCCCACACGTTCGGGACCACGGATCGGCGGCGTGCGCGGCAGCACGTGGTGGCCGCCGTCCGTCAGCTCCACGACGAGGCCGGAGTGCTCCTCGCCGGTCGCTCCGACACGGACGTCGTGTCCACGGCGCGCGTCGAGACCTGGGGCGGGGGCCGCAGCTCCCTCGAGGAGGGCTCGGAGAGTCTGCCCCATCTGCTGGCCTCGCGCGGCCTCGGACTGCGCGCCGACCTGCTGCGCCCCGTCATGCGCTGGCATTCCGCGCCCCACGTCCACCGACGTTTCGACACGGCCGTGTTCGCCACGACGACCCCACCGGTGCAGTCCGCGCCGGCATCCGAGGAACCCGGTCCCGAACTCCAGGCGTGGGTGCCCGCGTGTCGCGCGCTGGCCGGCCCGCTGCGGCTGCCCGGACCCGCCGGGGCGGAGGGCACGGCACCCTTCGACCAGGTGGCGACCCCGCTGACGCAGGTGATCGTGCGTCGGGTCGCGGCGCACCGGACGGCCGCCGCCTTCCTGCTCTCCGTCACGCCCTGTGCCCGGCGTGGCCCCGTGCCGGAATACCACCTGGTCACCGAGGCCGGCGACGACGGCACCCCCCGGATGCGGGTGGAGCGGGCCACCCGGGACTGACCGGGGTGGCCCGCTCCAGGGCGGGGAGCGTCAGCGCGAACGCTGGCGCAGACGCTGCAGGTCCAGGATGACCACGGCGCGGTTCTCCAGGCGGATCCAGCCGCGCTGGACGAACTCGGCCAGGGCCTTGTTCACGGTCTCGCGGGACGCGCCCACCAGCTGGGCGAGTTCCTCCTGCGTGAGGTCGTGCGCCACCAGCAGGCCGTCCGCGGCCGGGCGGCCGAAGCGGTCCGCGAGGTCCAGGAGCGCCTTGGCCACGCGGCCCGGCACGTCCGAGAACACCAGGTCCGCCAGGGACTCGTTGGTCTTGGACAGACGCTGGGCCAGGGCCTGGAGCAGCTGGACCGACACGTCCGGCGACGAGGCGATGGCGCGGCGCAGGTTCTCGTGGCGCAGACCGGCCAGGCGCGTGGCGGACACCGCGGTGGCGGTGGCGTTGCGCGGGGCGGGGTTGAACAGGGCCATTTCGCCGAAGATCTCGCCGGGGCCGAGCACGGCCACGAGGTTCTCGCGGCCGTCCGAGGCGGTGCGGCCGAGCTTGATCTTGCCGGACATGATCACGTACAGCTGATCGCCCTGGTCGCCCTCGTGGAACGCGGACGCGCCGCGGGAGAGCTCGACCTCGGTCAGCTCCGAGGTGAGGATGGCGAACACCTCGTCGTCCAGGTTGGTGAACAGCGGAGCCTTCCGCAGAACCTCGAGATCCATGTGTGCGTGTCCTCTCTGTGGCCAGTTCCTCACACCGCGGCGGAGGAGCCGCCCGGTTCACTGGCGTCCATTGTGCCCCATACCCCAGTGCGGGCCGATACCCTGGATCCTCCACCGGGTGCGCGGGCCGTCCCCGTGCGTGGCCGGTGCCGTCACATCCGAAGGAGGTCGCCCATGCCGCTGGGTCTGACGTGGCTGGACGTCCTGCTCATCGTCGCGCTCGCGATGCTCCTGGTCCAGGGTCACCGTCGCGGCCTGTGGGTGGTGCTGGGCAACCTCGTCGGCCTGGTCGGCGGCGCCGCGATCGCGTTCTACGCCCTGCCTGAGGTGGCGAAGTTCGTCACCGCGCCGCAGTGGCGGTGGGCCGCGCTGATCGCCACCCTCGTCGTGCTCGTGGCGGCGGGCCAGTACGTGGGCGCCGCCATCGGCGAGGCGATCCGGTTGCGCGTGAACCTGCCGGCGCTGCGACTCGTCGACCGCCTGCTCGGCGCGCTCGCCACCGGTCTCGCGGGCGCCCTCGTCCTCTGGCTCGTGGCGTTCTCCATCGCGGCCTCCGGCTCCACCGCGGTCACCCGTGAGGTGACCCGCTCGCGGGTGATCGCAGCGCTGGACACCGTGATGCCCGACTCGCTCCTGGCCTGGGCCGCCCGCTCGCGTTCCGCCGTCGCCGACCTGGACGTGCTGCCGGAGCTCGAGCTGCCCGCCCCCGTCCCGGAGACCGACGACGGCGTCCGCGCCGCCCCGGCCCCGGCCGCGACGCCGGGTCTGCCCTCGGCCGCCTCCTCCCCGTCCGACACCGCGACGTCCGCCCCGTCCGCCTCGGCGACCCCCGAGGAGCCCGACGACGCCGCCGCGCCGTCGGCCACGACGACCGCCCCCGCCTCGTCGACGTCGACG
>NZ_KV825113.1:0-6461 GCF_001816085.1 Micrococcus sp. HMSC31B01 | reverse complement strand
GTGGCAAGAACCTCATGACCCACAACAGCTGGCGATCACGCACCTCACCGTGATCCTCACCCGCCCCCTTCCCGCGAGCATCGAGCCCGCCGAGGAGCCTGCGCCTGATGAGCGCGTGCCTGATGCTGCGCCAGCGCCGCTGGCGGTCGGACCGGTGCGCCAGGCGAGCCGGGAGCTCGCAGCGCGCCTGCGCGAGGAGGAGGGCTGGTCGAACAAGGCCATCGCCCGGCGCCTGGGCGTGCACCCCTCCACCGTGGGTCGCTGGTTCACGGCCCCGCCCGCACTGACGAGGCCTGAGGAGAAGGAGACGCCATGAACGACGACCAGCACACGACCGCCCTGCACGAGCGCGTCGAACGCGCCCCGGACTGGCCGGAGCGCGACGAGACGCCGCGGGAGGGCGAGACCTCGGCGCTCGCCCGGCACCGCGACCCGTCGCTGACCAAAGACACCACGGAGGCGGCGAAGAAGCAACGGCCGGGCGTGGAGTGGGTGCGCCCGACCGACCTGATGGTCTCCCGCTCGGCCAGGGTTGCGGGACGGGGTATCGACTTCCAGGCTGAGCTCGCCCGCCGCTCCCGCCGGGTTCCCGGCCAGGCGTACCGGGCAGCGCGCACCGGGGCGCGCACTGGTGTCCGGTTCGTGAGCGAGCGTGCCCGGAAGCTGCCGCCCGTGACGGCGTTCGGCCGCGGGTCCGGGGAGCACTACTCCTGGGTGTCTCGCTCCGGGATCGGGCTCGGGTAACCATGTTCGCCCCCGGCGCGACGGCGCGAAACCAAGCCGCTGTGGGCCGTGTGCGCACCTGCCTGTCAGGAGGTGCCGTCATGGAGACTGCCACGGCCCGCAAACGGCGGGAACGATTCGACGATTCGGAAGCGCTGCGCGCCCTGCTCACCCGCCTCCACGAGGCGGGGCGCGGAGCGTGGCGCCATGACCCCGAGGCCGCTGCGCTCATGGAGCACGCGGCGAGCAAGTACGCGGCGCTGGCCCGCAAACACGGACTGGACCCGTGGGAGGCGGCGTCCGCGGCATTCGAGGCGATGCGCGGTGCCGCGACCCGCCGGGCGGAGGACCCGTGGGCGGTGATCACGCGGGCGGTGCAGGTGACGTGCACCGCGGAGGAGCGCGGCAACGGGCTGCTGTGCTCCGTTCACCAGGCCCGCCGTCCCCGCTACTCGGTGTTCCACGATGCGGAGCGGTTCAGCGATCGGGAGAACCCGCTGCCCGACTACCACCCCGCGTTCCGGTTCGACCCATTCACCGACGACGAGCCCGACGACGAGGACCCGGCGCCCGAGCGAGCGGTGAACGTGACCGCCGCCATCGAGGACACCATCGCGTTCCTCACCCGGGTCGGGTGGGAGCCAGAGACCGCGCGGGCCGCGGTCGAGTACGTCACTGCCCGGCTCACGGAGGCGTCCTCGCGGGCGTCGGCGTTCGAGGTGCTGCGCCGAGACCGGCAAGCCCGCGCCCTCCTCGACCTCCCCGGCGCATCCTGGACGGCGCTGCTGCGGGCCGTGCTCGGCGTTCCCGACCCGGCACTCGCGCACACGAACGCCGGCCGCGGAATGCTCCGCCGCCTGCTGATCGGCCAGCCGCTGCGCGCACTCCTCACAGACGACGATCTCGTGATCACCGCCGGGCTCGCCGCACCCAGATTCGATGCCGGGAGCGGCGGGCGATGAGCACGCCGCTGGAAGGCCGAATCGAGCTGGAGCGCGCCGTCGATTCGATCGTCGTCGGCGCGCGGCACAGGCACGACCACGGCGACCTGATCCCGCTGGTCGAGTCGATACGCCGCCACGGGCTGCTGCAGCCGATCACGGTCACCCTCGACGGGCACCTGATCTGCGGAGCCCGACGGCTCGCGGCGATCAAGCTGCTCGGCATCAAAACCGTCAACGTGTGGGTACGCTCCGGCGTCTCCGACCGGCTCGGGCAGCTCCTCGCGGAGCAGGACGACAACCAGCTCCACAAGCCCCTCACCCAGCTCGAAGCCGCCGCCCTCTACCGCGAGCTGAAGGCCCTGCTGGCCGAGGACGCCGCGCGCCGACAGGAGGCCACCCGGTTCCAGGCGTCCGCCGACGACGCAGAAGACGGTGGTGCCAATTTGGCACCACCGCAGATCGAGCAGGGCAAGACCCGTGCGCAGGCTGCTCGGATGGTCACTGGCCGCGCCTCCTACACGACGTTGGAGCGCATCGGCCGGCTGGAAGACCTCGCCGCGGACGAGTCCCAGCCCGAGGCGGTGCGGGCGCGCGCCGCGCAGGAGGTCGAGCAGATCAAGACCGGCGGCAGCGTCTATCCCTCGCATCTGCGCGTGAACGCGGAGCTGTCGCTGGCGGAGCTCGACCAGCTCGCCGCCGACCCTGCCCAGCCCGCCGAGCTGCGCGAGCAGGCCCGCACCGAAGCGGATGCGGTGCGGGCGGCGGAGCGGGAGGCGAAGGCTGCGGAGCTGGAGCAGTTGGCGCAGGCCGCGCTCGCCCGCGTCAAGGCCGCCAAGACCGGCAGGAAGGCGAAGCGGCCCGCGCTGACGGCGGTGGAGCCGGGTGTCCCGGTGCCGTTCCCGCTGAGCGTGTTCACCGCGACGTGGGACGACATGGCCTCGTGGTGGGAGCACTACGACCCCGCCGATGTCGGCCCGGCACTCACCACCGAGCAATGGGCCCGGTTCGAGGAGACGATCGCCGGCACCGTCACGTTCGCCGATGCCGCCCGTGCCGCCCGGGAGGACCGGGCCGAGCAGACCGCCTGAACAGGGCGGGGGGCGGTGGTGCGCACCTTCCTGGCAACCACGCATCCCTGTTGCCGTCCGGGAAGGACCCCTGTTCATGGACCCCGCCGCCCCCGATGACCGTCGCCGTCGTCGCCTGCTGATCGCCGCCACCGCCGCAGGCCTCGCCCTGCTGATCCTCGTCGGCGTCGGCATCTACGGACTCGTCCACGGCCCCGCCGCGGCCGACCCGGCGTCGAGCGAACGCCCGTCTACCACGGCTGCGCCTGTGACGCCCGGCCCGATGCCGGGCGGTGAGCTGGAGTCGCTCCGGCAGAACCTCGGCCCGGAAGCGTTCGCCCGCGCGGTCGCGACCGCCCTGTTCACCTGGGACACCACGACCGGGCACACGCCCTCGGACTATGCGCAGGTGCTCGCGGATGCCGCCCACGGTTCCGAGGCGGATGCGTTCGTGGGCGACGTGCGCGCCTACCTGCCTTCTGTGGAGGCGTGGGCGCAGCTGCGACAGTATGCGACGCGCCAGTGGCTCACCATCGACGAGGTGTTCATCCCGGAGGCGTGGGAGACCGCCGTCGACCAGGCCGCGCCCGGCCAGATCCCGGCCGGGGCGATCGCCTACACCTTCGAGGGCACGAGGCACCGCGACGGCACCTGGGGCACGACGCCGGTGGAGGCGTCCCGCCCGGTCGCGTTCACCGTGTTCCTCGTCTGCAACCCGCCCACGCCCGGCCACGGCGCGGCATCAGGTTCGTGCGAGGTGCTGCGGCTGTCCGAGCTCGACAACCCGCTGCACTAGCCGGGAGCGTCGTGATGAAGAAGCTCGCCGTCCTCGCCCTCACCCTGCTGCTCATCGGGCCCTCCACGGCCCTGCTGGGCGTCGCCGCGCTCGGCGGCACCTCCGCGACCGCCGCCGTCTGCACGCCCGGCTCACTCGCGGTCGGCCCGATCCCGGACTCGCTGACCACGACGACCCGAAACGGGGAGACGGTCACGCTGAACCGGCAACAGCTCACGCACGCGGCGACGATCATCACGGTCGGCGGGCAGACCGCCGGCGTCGGCCGCGACGGTGTGCTCATCGCGCTCATGGCCGCCCTCACCGAATCCACCCTGCGGATGCTCGCCAACACCAGCGCCTACCCCGAGTCGGCGAACTATCCGAACGACGGCAACGGTTCTGATCATGACTCGCTCGGCCTGTTCCAGATGCGCCCCGCCAGCGGCTGGGGCACGGTCGCCGAGCTCATGGACTCGGCTTACCAGGCCAGGGCGTTCTACGGCGGCGAGTCCGGCCCGAACTACCCGTCCCCGCGGGGGCTGCTCGACATCCCCGGCTGGCAGCAGCTCGACCCCGGCGAGGCCGCCCAGGCCGTCGAGGTCAGCGCCTACCCGGACAGGTATCAGAACTACCAGCCAGTCGCGCAGGCGATCCTCGACGCCCTCACCCGCCCCGCGCCCTCCGGCAACGGCGGCGGGGATGAGACACCGGTCGTGCCCGAGACGACCAGGATCGTGTTCCCGCTTCCCGAGGGAACCTGGGTGCGGACGAGCCCGTTCGGGTGGCGCAACGACCCGATCACCGGGGAACGACGCTTCCACGCAGGCTCGGACTTCGCCGCCCCCGACGGCACCCCGATCTACGCCGTCGCCGATGGCGTCGTGGTGCGCGCGAACTACACCGACGCAGGCGGCGGGATCATCGTCATCGAGCACACCGTCGGCGGGCAGCGGGTCGCGTCGATGTATGTGCACATGTGGCAGCACGGCATCCACGTCGCCGACGGCGACACCGTGACCGCGGGCCAGCACATCGGAGACGTCGGCTCCTCCGGCCACTCGACCGGCCCGCACCTCCACCTGCAGATCCACCCCGGCGGCGCCGGAGCGGACCCGGTGGACTCCGACGCCTGGCTCACCGAACACGGTGCCGGAGGGATTGCGGGCGGCGATGCCGCCCCCGCCCTGTGCACTGCCGGGGGCGCGTGATGGACGTGTTCCCCGACTTCGGCGGCGTGGGCGGCGCCGCAGACCTGCGCTCCATCGTCGGCGCGCTGCTGATGTTCGTGCTCGTCACCGCGGTGCTCATGCTCATCGTCTGCGCCATCATCTGGGCGATCAGCGGAGCCTCCGGCAACTACCAGGCAGCGACCAAGGCCCGCACCGGCCTGCTTGTCGCGGTCGGCGCCGCCGCGCTATCCGGTGCCGGCGTTGCCTGGCTCAACTTCCTGCTGGACGTCGGCACCCGGCTCTGACCGTCCTTGCCTGTGCGGCTGGGAGCGAGTGCGCACCTGACCGTCGAGAACCCCGTCTCGACCAGTCAAGGGAGCACAACCGTGATCGACATCGACCCCAACAGCTCGGGCCTTCCGGGCATCGAGCAGCTGCGCATCATCGTCGGCGCCGTCATGACGGTGGGCCTGATCCTCTCCGTCCTCGCCCTGATCGTCTCCGCGATCGTCTGGGGTCTCGGATCGAACAGCAGCAACCCCCACCTCGCCAGCCGCGGCAAGGTCGGCGTCCTCGTGAGCTGCGGGGCGGCGATCATCTGCGGCGCGGCGGTGACGCTGGTGAACTTCTTCTGGGGCGTCGGGCAGGCCGTCTAATGACGACCCGACATGACTTCCGACGGCGGGGGTGGGCGCGGTGAGCGTCTGCGACGTCCCGGTCATCTCCTCCGTCTGTGACGCCGTGGGCGAGGGCACCGCCTCCCTGATCGCGGCCCCGTTCGACTGGCTGGCTCAGGCGATGGCGGGGGCGGCGGCGTGGCTGTTCGAGGCCGTGTGGTGGGTGTTCGACACCACGACCCTCGTCGACGTCACGAGCGCCGAGTACGTCGGCGTCTACAACGTCCTCTTCGGCGTCGCCGTGTTCGTGATGCTGATCTTCTTCTGCCTCCAGCTCATCACCGGCCTGGTCCACCGCGACCCGACCGCCTTGTCCCGTGCCGCGCTCGGCCTCGCCAAGTCCGTCCTCGGCTCGTTTCTCGTCATCACGCTGACGGCGCTGCTGTTGGAGGTGACCGATCAGCTCGCGGTCGGGATCGTGCAGGCCACCGGGAACACGATGGAAGGGATGGGGACCCAGATCGGGCTCCTCGCCGTCGCCCTCGGCGCCATCAACATCGGCGGCCCTGGCGTCGGGGCGATCCTCACGATCTTCTTCGCCGGCCTAGCCATATCGGCGGCGGCGATTGTGTGGTTCTCCCTGCTGATCCGCAAGGCGCTGCTGCTGGTGGCGGTCGTGTTCGGCCCGGTCGCCCTGGCCGGGGCGACGTGGGATGCGACGAAGGGCTGGTTCGCCAAGTGGGCGGCGTTCGTGATCGCCCTGATCTTCTCCAAGCTCGTCCTCGTCGTGATCTTCCTCGTCGCGATCGGGCAGGTCTCGGCCCCGATCGAGGCCGACCTGGCCTCCATCTCCGACCCGATCGCGGGCGTCGTGCTGATGTTCATCGCCGCGTTCGCCCCGTACATCACCTACAAGTTCCTGTCGTTCGTGGGCTTCGACATGTACCACGCGATGTCGTCCGAGCAGGAGGCGAAGTCCGCGCTGAACCGGCCCGTGCCGGTGCCGTCCGCCCCGCAGGCCGACACGGCCAAGAAGGTCCTCGACGGCGGCACCGACCCGGGCAGCAAGCCGCCGAGTGGTGGAGGCGGCGCGGGCGGAGGCTCGACACCGCCCCCACCTCCTCCCGGTGCGTCGGCTGCGGCCCCGGCCAGCGCGGGAGCCG
>NZ_KV825112.1:0-3887 GCF_001816085.1 Micrococcus sp. HMSC31B01 | reverse complement strand
AGCGGCGCAGCGGCGCCAGGGCGTCCTCGAGCGCCCCGATCTGCGCCGCGACGGCCGTCGGCGCGGTCCCGCCCTGGGCGTCGCGAGAGGCGAGCGAGCCCTCCGTGCTGAGCACCTCGCGGACCTGCGGGGTCAGCGCCGGCGAGATGGCCGCGTACTCGTCGTCCGTGAGGTCCCACAGCTCCACGCCCCGGGCCTCGGCCGCCTTCACGGCCTCGCCCGACAGCTCGTGGGCCTCGCGGAACGGGACCCCCTGGCGGACGAGCCACTCGGCGACGTCGGTGGCCAGCGCGAAGCCCTGCGGGGCCAGCTCCGCCATGCGCTCCGTCTGGAACTCGAGGGTGGCGATCATCCCGGAGACGGCGGGCAGCAGCAGCTCGAGGGTGTCCGCGGCGTCGAAGACGGGCTCCTTGTCCTCCTGCAGGTCGCGGTTGTAGGCCAGCGGCATGCCCTTGAGCGTGGCCAGCAGCCCCGTGAGGTCGCCGATGAGGCGGCCGGACTTGCCGCGGGCCAGCTCGGCGACGTCCGGGTTCTTCTTCTGCGGCATGATCGAGGACCCCGTGGAGTACGCGTCGTGCAGCGTCACGAAGCCCGCCTCCTTGGTGGCCCAGAAGATGACCTCCTCCGAGATGCGGGACAGGTCGACGCCGACCATCGCGGCGACCCACGCGAACTCCGCGTACACGTCGCGGGCGGCGGTGCCGTCGATCGAGTTCCACACGGCCGACTCGAAGCCGAGCTCGGTGGCCACGGCGTTCGGGTCCAGACCCAGGGAGGAGCCGGCCAGGGCCCCGGAGCCGTACGGCGAGACGGCCGCGCGCGCGTCCCAGTCCACGAGCCGCTGCAGGTCCCGCGCGAACGCCCAGGCGTGCGCGAGCAGGTGGTGCGAGAGCAGGACGGGCTGCGCGTGCTGCAGGTGGGTGCGGCCCGGCATCGGCGCGTACGGGTGCGCCCGCGCCTGATCGAGCAGCGCGTCCACCGTGGCGATCACGCCCCGCGCGATGATGCGGGCGTGGTCGCGCAGGAACATCCGGCCGAGGGTGGCGACCTGGTCGTTGCGGGATCGGCCGGCCCGCAGGCGGCCGCCGAGCTCGGGACCGGCCCGCTCGATGAGGCCGCGCTCGAGCGAGCCGTGCACGTCCTCATCGGACGCCGCCGGGGTGTAGGCACCGGAACGCACGTCCGCCTCGAGCCGGTCGAGGGCCGCGATCATCCCGTCCAGGTCGTCCGCACTGAGCAGACCGGCGGTGTGCAGCACCCGGGCGTGGGCACGGGAGCCGGCGATGTCATAGGGCGCCAGGCGCCAGTCGAAGTGCGTGGACTTGCTGAGCGCGGCGAGCGCCTCGGAAGGGCCGCCGGCGAAGCGGCCGCCCCACAGGGCGCCCTCGTTGGTCCCGTGGCGGGCGTCGGTGTTCTCGGTCATCGAAGGTCTCCTCGAGGTCGGTGACAGGCCGACGGCGGCCGGCCCGGGCGCGGGCGGGCCGCCGTCGTGCGCGGGGCGTGCGGGGTCAGTCGTTGGACAGGCGGGCGACGTCCTGGAGGTCGTCGCCGCCGCGCAGGCGCTGCTCGCGCTCCGAGGCCGTCTTCGCGGACAGGCCGAAGATGTCGATGAACCCGCGGGCCGAGGACTGGTCGAACGAGTCGCCCTCGTCGTACGTGGCGAGGTTGAAGTCGTACAGGCCGGTCTCGGACCGGCGACCCTGCACCGTGGCACGGCCGCCGTGGAGCTCCAGGCGGATCTCACCGTTGACGTGCTCCTGGGTCGCGTCGATGAACGTGTCCAGGTTCCGCTTCAGCGGGGAGTACCACTGGCCGTCGTAGACCAGCTCGGTCCAACGCTGGTCCACATGCTTCTTGAAGCGCGCCTGTTCCCGCTCCAGGGTGACGTTCTCGAGCTCACGGTGGGCCGCGATCAGCGCCATGGCGCCCGGTGCCTCGTAGATCTCACGGGACTTGATGCCCACGAGGCGGTCCTCGACGATGTCGATCCGGCCCACGCCCTGGGCACCGGCCCGGCGGTTGAGCTCCTCGATGATCTCCAGCGGGCTCAGCGCGCGACCGTCGAGGGCCGTGGGGACGCCGCGCTCGAAGGCGATCGTGACCACGTCCGGCGCCGGCGGGAAGGCGGGGTCGTCCGTGTAGTCGTAGACGTCCTTCGTGGGGCCGTTCCAGATGTCCTCGAGGAAGCCGGTCTCGACGGCGCGGCCCCACACGTTCTGGTCGATCGAGAACGGGTTCTTCTTGGTGGTGACGATCGGCAGGTCGTTGCGCTCGGCGTACTCGATGGCCTTCTCACGGGTCAGGGCGAGGTCGCGCACCGGCGCGATGCACTTCAGGTCGGGGCCGAGGGTCTGGATGGAGACCTCGAAGCGGACCTGGTCGTTGCCCTTGCCGGTGCAGCCGTGCGCCACCGTCGAGGCGCCGAACTGGCGGGCCGCCGCGACCAGGTGGCGGGAGATCACCGGGCGCGAGATCGCGGAGACCAGCGGGTAGGCGTCCATGTAGAGGGCGTTGGCCTTGAGCGTGGGCATGCAGTACTGCTCGGCGAACTCGTCACGCGCGTCGGCGACGTAGGCCTCGACGGCGCCGCAGTCCAGGGCGCGCTGGCGGATCGTCTCGAGGGACTCGCCCCCCTGGCCCACGTCGACCGCGACGGCGACGACCTCGGCGCCCGTGGCCTCGGCGATCCAGCCGATGGCCACGGAGGTGTCCAGGCCGCCCGAGTAGGCAAGGATGATGCGTTCCTTCACGTTTTCTCCTCTTTATATAGGGGGGTCTCCGAGCGCGGCACGTGGCCGTCGGAGGCGTGCTCGGCGACGATCCTACCCGGGTCTTGAATAAATATGCAACTGACGGAATATCAGCTCCTGATGGATCCTGCGCAGCCCCTCTGCGCCCACCGCGGCGGCCACCCGCAACCATGGCCCCGCGCTCGAAGTTCGGGTCGAACGCGACGCCGGTCACGGCTTCGACCGTCGATCGTGACCTTCGCCCACGCCCCTGTGACGGAGGTTGTCCACACTGTCCAATCAGACGCCCTAAGATCCAATGCGGGCAGTGGCGTGCATTTCGTCCACGTACTCCCGCCTCAGGGAGCGATTCGTCACCTGATCTCAAATGTGAGACGGACGGGCAAGAATTCGTCGACCCATGATTTGACGCGAGGGGGGCTCCCGTCGTTGACTCTTCCGTAGCCGATTCGTGATCGAACCGTGATCTGACCGAGAGGTCGGGGACGGGGAGGCCACGACATCGAACCCCCTCCGACGGTCGCCCGCTGCTGGGTCGTCTCGAACCGACGGAGGGCATGACCCGACCAAGGAGAAGGACGACCCCGGTGTGCCTCGGCCACCGATCAGCGAGGACTCGCCATGGACACCATGACTCTCTTCACCACTTCCGCCACCCGCTCCCGCCGTGCCACCGCCTCGATCGTTGCGGGCATGACCCTCGCCGGCGCCGCCGCCGTGGGCTTCTCCGCCCTGGCCCAGGCCGCCACCGTGGACACCTGGGACCGCCTCGCCGAGTGCGAGTCCAACGGCACCTGGGACATCAACACCGGCAACGGCTTCTACGGCGGCGTGCAGTTCACCCTGTCCTCCTGGCAGGCCGTCGGCGGCGAGGGCTACCCGCACCAGGCCTCCAAGGCCGAGCAGATCAAGCGCGCCGAGATCCTCCAGGACCTGCAGGGCTGGGGCGCCTGGCCGCTGTGCTCGCAGAAGCTGGGCCTGACCCAGGCTGACGCGGACGCCGGTGACGTGGACGCCACCGAGGCCGCCCCGGTCGCCGTGGAGCGCACCGCCACCGTGCAGCGCCAGTCCGCCGCCGACGAGGCTGCTGCTGAGCAGGCCGCTGCTGAGCAGGCTGCTGCCGACCAGGCCGCCGCC
>NZ_KV825111.1:0-4640 GCF_001816085.1 Micrococcus sp. HMSC31B01 | reverse complement strand
CTATGGGCAGAACTCAATGGCCCTTGACAGGCGTGTTGTTCGTCCTCCTCACGCCATGCGTGGACTACGTCATCGTGTTCACCGGCATCGCCGGTGGAGCCAAGGATCGGCTGCTCGCGGCCGCACCACTGCTGATGCTCGCGCAGATGCTCCTGCTGCCGCTCTACCTCTGGCTGTTCGTCGGAGCCGAGTTCGTCGCCACGGTCGACTTCGCCCCGTTCATCGAGGCGTTCCTGCTGCTTATCGCGCTGCCTCTCGTTGCCGCGGGGTTCACCCAGCTTGCCGCCGCCGGCACCCGCTGGGGCGTAGCGATCCAGGGCACCGTGCTGGGGGCGATGGTGCCGCTCATGATGCTCAGCCTCGCTGTCGTGGTGGCCTCCCAGATCGCCGGCGTCGGACGACAGCTCGGCGCGCTCCTGCTCGCCATCCCCGTCTACATCCTGTTCGCCGCGGTCATGGTCCCGATCGGTGCCGCCGCCGGGAAGGTTGCCCGGATCGACGTCCCCGGTCGCCGCGCGATCGTGTTCAGCGGCGCGACCCGCAACTCCCTCGTCGTCCTCCCGCTCGTCCTCGCCCTACCCGCCGCGTTCGACCTTGCTCCGCTCGTCGTTGTCACACAGACCCTCGTCGAGCTCATCGTCATGGTCGTGTTCGTGCGGCTCATCCCGCGACTGCTCCCCGACGACATCGACACCGCGAACTCACGACCTCAGATACTCTGAAATGGCCCCTCGGCCCGTGGGTTCCCGCCTCAACTGCCTTCAGGATTCGTGATCTTACGTGGGTTCGCTGGTCATGCGGCCGGTGGTGTCGAACGCGGCGAGCTCGGCGGGATGGAGCTGATGCTGCACGACGAAGGAGCGGTCCTTGATCCGCCAGAGCCCCTGACCGGTCCCCAGGCCGGGGAGCAGCTTCTGCTCGGTGCCGGTGAGCCCGAGCGCGAGGGCGGTGGAGCCGAGCTGGTCCGGCTCCTGCCGGTACACGATCCGGGTCTCCGCATTCGCCAGCAGCGACGAGGCGAGGGCGCGCATCGCGGTCCCGGCATCGCCGACGTTGTCGAGGTCGGAGAGCTTGTGGAAGATGAGCATGTTCGCGATTCCGAAGTGCCGCGCCAGCCTCCACTGGGCGTCCATGCGGCGAAGCAGCGCCGGGTACTGCATGAGCCGCCACGCCTCGTCGTAGACCACCCATCGCTGCCCGCCCGCCGGGTCGGACAGAGCGGACTCCATCCATGCGGACGAGCAGGTCATCAGCACCGAGATCAGCGTGCTGTTCTCCGCGACCCGCGATAGGTCGAGCGACACCATCGGCAGCGACGGGTCGAACCTGACCGTGGAGGGGCCGTCGAACAGGCCTTGGAGGTCTCCGGCGACAAGCCGACGGAGCGCGTGGCCGACGAGACGACCGTCTTCCGCGAGCCGACCGTCCTCATCGTCCCCCGTGTTGGGGGTGAGGATGCGGTCGACGACCATCGGCAGGATCGGCACCTCGGCGCTGCGGACGGCGTCTCGGAGGGCGAGGTCGATGGCGGTGTGCTCCAACGGCGACAGCGCCCGGTCCAGCACGGTCTCTGCGAGGGCGCCGATGAGGTCGCGGCGGCGGGAGGCGACCTGCATCGCCCACTCCGTATCCGACACGGCAGATGGCCGGTGGCCCTCATCGAGCGGGTTCAGACGATTGCGAAGGCCGTGGCCGAGGATGATCGCCCGTCCGCCGACCGCCTCCGCGACAGCCGTGTGTTCGCCCTTAGGGTCGCCGGGGACGTAGACCCTGCGTCCGAACGGCAGGCTGCGCGTGTACAGCGACTTCGCCAGGGAAGACTTGCCGGAGCCGACGATCCCGGCGAGCACGACGTTCGGCGCCGTGATGAGGCCGCGCTGATAGAGCACCCAGGGGTCGTAGACGAACGATCCGCCGCTGTAGAGGTCCTGGCCGACGAAGACGCCCTGGCTGCCGAGGCCGGCCTCGGCCAGGAAGGGGTACTGGCCGGCGAGCGTCGCGGAGGTGTCTTGGTGCTTGGGGAGCCGGAACCGGCCCGGCGTCCGCAACGCCGCGGGCCCCGCCTCGCCGGAGGCGGGCAGGTAGCTCGTGTTGCGGCGTTCAGCCTGCTCCGCCTCCCACTTCGCCCGAGCTTGTGCCTTGCGATGCTGGCGGGCATCGGTCTCGACCTTCGCCGCCGCCTGCCGGCGGGCCTTGCGTGCCCGGCGCCGCTCGCCTTCGGGACCGACGAGCACGGCGGTGTGCAGGCGGCTGTCGTCCTGCCCGGTCACAGCGCCAGCCCCCGTCCGTGTGCGGAGGCGGCGCCGGGGCGGCGGGTGAACCAGTCGGCCCCGTCTCGCCCCCGGCTGACCGCGGGGCCGACTGCACGCGTGGACTTGTGCGCGGCGCGTTCCGCTTCCCGCCTCGACTCCGATGCGGGTGCGGAGGCCGGGGTGTCGATGCCGAGGAGCGCCGGGTCGGGCACGGTGTCGTGCTTGCGCAGCAGCGAGACGTGCCCGAGGAAGGGGTTGTAGGTGAGCGTGTAGACGTCGTGGGTGGCCACCTTGTCGAGCACACCTGCCGGGGGCTCGTCGTAGACGTATCCGTTCTCGAGCGCGGCCTGGGTGGTCTCCGCTCCGTAGTCGTGCCCGGCCAGGTGCTCGATCGCTGCATCCGTCCCGTCGCGGTCGATCAGCTCCAGCACCTCATCGGCCTCGGCGCCTTCCAGGAACACGACGCTGACCCACCGCCTCGCCGGGCCGTCCTCGACGGCAGGTGCGGGGTGCCAGGCGATGCGACCGGAGTGCTGGGAGGCGGCGTCCAGCCGCCACTCCACGGTGTCCAGCAGGGTGCCGGCCTGGTGCAGCTCATCGGCAGCTGCGAGGGCCGAGGTTGCGCCGGCGGCCTGGTTCCCGGCGTCGTCGTGCGCCCTGGCGCGGGCGCTGATGTGGGCGGCTGCGAGCTGGTCGAGCACTTGCCGCAGCGACCTGACGCCGGCGAGCAGATCTCCGATCACCGGGTGGGTGTCGGCGGGGCTCTCGAACGTGCGGGTCGCGTGGGCCAGGCCCCGCAGCGCGGCGGACGCCTCAGCGGCGTCCGCGAGCGGGTCATCGAAGGTCGGCATGATCGGGGCTCCTCACAGGAAGGCGTGACGGTTGGTGAGCAGGTGCGCCGGGTCAGACCGGCCGGCACAACGGCAGCGCGGCAGCGGTGAATGCCTGCGCCTGCTGACCGACGAGCCGCCTGGTCTCGCAGGACGCTTGGATCGCCGCCTGCTCGACCGCGGCCACCGCCGCGTCGAGCTCGTCCACGGTCGGCGCAGAGACGGAGACGAGGCCGGAGACGCGCAGGACGCCGTGCCCGGCAGTCAGGTCCGCCTCCTGCTGGAGCACGTCGTCCAGCTCGGCGCTGCTGGCCGCGTCGTCGATCTGCCCGATCTTGCGCCGCTGGGCGGCATCGGAGATGAGCTCGGTCTTCTTCTTCCGCAGGTCCCGCGCGGCCTGGTCGGCGCGCACCGGGGTGTAGTGCAGGGCGAGGGTGCGCAGGATGCCGTTGGACAGCACGAGCGGCGCGAGGAAGCCGGGATACACCTGCGAGCGAGGCCACTCGGTGATCCACAGCACCGCATGGTGCGCGGAGTCCGACCGCAGCCGGTCCCAGGTCTCGGTAACCGCGACCGGACCTGCGGTCGCCAGGTCACGGCCCAGGTCCCCGTGGCGCTCCAGCGCCGGGGCGGCGGCGGGGTCGTAAGCCGAGCGCAGGACGACGGCGACCTCGCCCGGCGTCAGCCACCCGGTGCTACTGAGCTCCGCGGCGCGCAACGCCGTCGTCAGCGTGCTCATCTCCTGCCGCAGCACCGCAGCCGCGCCGCGTATCCCGCCACCGCTCGTTCTGATCTGCCGGGCGGCGGCCTTCATGTCGAGCGCGAGCGAGATGGTCGTCGCGTGGCGCTCTCCGGCGGGGCCGGCACGCTCGATGAGCTCGGCGTACGTGGTCGCGGCCCAGGAGCCGTCGTCGGTGCCGTGCGTGCGCCACCACTCCGCCAGCCCCGTCCCGGAATCCGGCAGAGTGCGCTCGGACACCTGGATGCGGGCGATCCGCCCGGACCTGCAGGCGGCGGCCAGTACGCGGCCCCAGCCGGAGACGCGACGCTGCTGCTCACCCGGATCAAGGAGCACGAACGCGGGGTGGGAGACGCCGAGGATCGCGGTGAGGGTCTGCGCGTGCGGGTCGTGGACCATCGCCGCGCCGGTCTCGGGGTCTTCCCACTCCCGCAGCGGTGCCGCATCCCCGGGCAGGGCGAGGGTCCCGGCGGGGCGGGGCTTGATGACGCGGCGCCGGTAGATGAGCTGCCCGAGATAGGTCCGGGCGGCCCAGCGGGCGAGGATCGGCACCCACTCGATCACCTTCCGGCCCCCGGCAGGGATCACCGCGAGCAGGGCGCAGGTCCCCCAGACGGGTGCGGTCCAGGCCAAGCCCATCCCGTCGGCGGTGTAGAGGGAGAAGACGACCGTGAGCACCGCGATACCGAGGACGATGAGCTGCGGCAGGGACAGACCGAGCATGATGCCGCGCCTGGCGAGCCGCGAGAACTGCACCGGCGCCAGCGGGTAGTCGCTAGGCGCGTTCGCGACCATCGGTTACTCCTTCCCGGCCGGTGC
>NZ_KV825110.1:0-1479 GCF_001816085.1 Micrococcus sp. HMSC31B01 | reverse complement strand
CCCTCCGGACCGGCCCCGCGGCGCGCGGGCGCCCGGCCCGCCCCCGCCGCCGAGCGCGGCACCACGAGCATCGACCAGACGGAAGGCCCTCGATGAGGCTCGAACTGCGCGGGATCACCAAGCGCTTCGGCTCGTTCGCCGCGAACGAGGACGTGAACCTGACCGTGGAGTCGGGGCGGGTGCACACCCTCCTCGGTGAGAACGGCGCCGGCAAGTCCACCCTGATGAACGTCCTCTTCGGACTCTACGAGCCCACCGAGGGGGAGATCCTGCTCGACGGCGAGCCCGTCCGGTTCTCCGGTCCCGGCGAGGCCATGCGCGCGGGCATCGGCATGGTGCACCAGCACTTCATGCTCGTGCCCGTCTTCACGGTGGCCGAGAACGTGGCCCTCGGCGACGAGCACACCCGTGCCCTGGGCGTGCTCGACCTCGAGGCCACCCGCCGGCGGATCCGGGAGATCTCCGCCCAGTACGGCTTCGACGTGGACCCGGACGCCGTCGTCGAGGACCTGCCCGTGGGCGTGCAGCAGCGCGTCGAGATCATCAAGGCCCTCGTCCGCGACGCACGCATCCTCATCCTGGACGAGCCGACCGCCGTGCTCACCCCCCAGGAGACCGACGAGCTGCTCGGCATCATCCGCCAGCTGCGCGCGGACGGCACGGCGATCGTGTTCATCTCCCACAAGCTGCGCGAGGTCAAGGCCGTCTCGGACGACATCACCGTGCTGCGCCGCGGCCGCGTGGTCGGCACGGCGGACCCCTCCGCCGAGGCCGCCGAGCTGGCCGCCCTCATGGTGGGCCGGAACGTCGTCCTCGAGCGGCGCAGGACGGCCCCGACCCTGGGGGAGGAGACGTTCCGCGTCGAGGGCCTCTCCGTCGTCTCGCCCACGGGCCAGGTGCTGCTGGACGCCGTGTCCTTCGCCGTCCGCCAGGGCGAGGTCCTCGCCGTGGCCGGTGTGCAGGGCAACGGGCAGACGGAGCTGACCGAGGCGATCATGGGCCTGGTCAAGGCCACCGGCTCCGTCACCCTGGACGGCCGGGAGCTGATCGGCCGGTCCACCCGCCAGATCATCCGCGCCGGCGTCGGCTTCGTGCCCGAGGACCGCTCCACGGACGGGCTCGTCGGCCCGTTCTCCGTGGCGGAGAACATGGTGCTCAACCGGTACGACGTCGCCCCGGCCGGCAACGCCGTGCAGATGCGCCCCGCCGCGGTGCGGGCGCTCGCCGAGCGCCGCGTGGCCGAGTTCGACGTCCGCACCCAGGGCGTGGACCTGCCGGTCTCCTCCCTCTCGGGAGGCAACCAGCAGAAGGTCGTCATGGCCCGCGAACTCGTGGACGGGCTGCGCCTGTTCATCGCCTCGCAGCCCACGCGCGGCGTGGACGTCGGCTCGATCGAGTTCCTGCACGACCGGATCATCGCCGAGCGCGACGCCGGCACCCCCGTGCTGATCGTCTCCACCGAGCTGGACGAGGTCCTCG
>NZ_KV825109.1:0-2390 GCF_001816085.1 Micrococcus sp. HMSC31B01 | reverse complement strand
CCCCGCCCGCCGCGGACGGCACCGCGCACGGCCCTCGCAGACCATCGCCGCCGTGTCGTCCGACGCCGCCCGCGACGCCACGGACCCGGGCCGCCCGGCACGTCGCCGTACCCTGATCCCATGGTCAGTTCGCTCGCGCAGGACCCCCTGACGTCGCACCCGGACATCGGAGACGAGGACCGCGCCTGGCTGCAGCGGCTCGTGGGGGACTGGCAGCTCGTGGCAGACCTGGCGCTCGCGGACCTCGTGCTCTGGTGCCCCGTGCCCCGCCGCGACGAGGCCGGAGGGTTCGTCGCGCTCGCCCAGGTCCGGCCCTTCACCGCTCCCACCCTCTTCCACCGCGACATCGTGGGCTCGCGCGCCCGCGCGGACCTGCGGGCCGTCGTCGGGCAGACGTGGCATGGCGGGGAGCGGGCCGAGGGGGCCGGCCCCGTCGAGGCCCCGGGAGGCACGCTGCAGGTGCGTCTGTGGCCGGTGGTCCGCGCCGGGAGGGTCATCGCGGTCGTCTCCGCGCACGCGGACCCGAACGGCCGGCCGGCGCGCTCGGTGATCGAGGAGAACTACAGCCGGACGGCCAGCACCCTGCTGGACATGATGCAGCACGGCCGCTGGCCGGCGCCCGAGGAGCCCTCCGGCCTCTGGGCGGGCGGCACGCCGCGGGTGGGGGACGGCCTCGTCGTGCTCGGGCCGGACTCGGTCGCCGAGTTCACCAGTCCCAACGCGGTCTCCGCCCTGCGCCGGCTGGGCATCGCCTCGACCCTCGAGGGGCACCGGCTCACCGACGTGCTGGCCAGCACCGAGGCCGCCCGCGTTCCCACCGACGAGGGGACGTGGGCGGTGCTCACCGGCCTGCGTGCCGGACGGCGGGAGGTGCAGTCCGGCGGGGCGTCCCTCACGGTGCGCTCCGTCCCCCTGCTCGGTCCGGACGGCTGGCAGGGGGCGCTGCTGCTGCTGCGCGACGTGACCGAGCTGCGCCGCCAGGAGCAGCGTCTGCTCACCAAGGACGCGACCATCCGCGAGATCCACCACCGCGTCAAGAACAACCTGCAGACCGTGGGATCGCTGCTGCGCATGCAGGCGCGGCGCACGTCCTCGCCCGAGGCGGAGCGTGCGCTGCGTCAGGCGATGCAGCGGGTGGACACGATCGCCCTCGTCCACCAGACGCTGAGCGAGGAGATCGAGGACCAGGTCCCCGTGGACGGTCTGCTGCAGCGGCAGTTCCGCCTGGCCGTCGAGGTGGCCGGGGACGGGCGGCCGCTGCAGGTCGCGGTCACGGGCGAGTTCGGTGAACTGCCCTCCCACGTGACCACGCCGCTGGCGCTGGTGCTCAATGAGCTGGCGGCCAACGCCGTCGAGCACGGCACGGCGCCGGGCGGTGGCTGCGTGGGCCTGCACGCCGACCGCGAGTCGACCCCCGCGGGAACGGTGCTGGTCGTGTCCGTGACGGACGGCGGCCCCGCCGCCCCCGACGGATGGGTGCCGGGGGAGTCTCCCCGCGCGGGCGAGGGATCGGGGCTCGGCCTGCGCATCGTGCACTCGCTCGTGGAGGGGGACCTGCGCGGCACCCTGCGCTGGGAGCGGTCCGACGACGGCGGCACGCGCGTCGTGCTGCGACTGCCCCTGACGTGAGCCCGGCCGGGCATGACGACGGCCCCGTCGACGAGGTCGACGGGGCCGGTGGTCCGGGTGGGTCAGGAGGCGCGGCGGGCGCGCGCCGCGCGGCGCTTCATGGCGCGCCGCTCGTCCTCGCTCATGCCGCCCCAGACGCCCGAGTCCTGGCCGGACTCCATGGCCCACTTCAGGCACGTGTCCACGACCTCACACGAACGGCACACCGCCTTGGCCTCCTCGATCTGCAGGAGGGCGGGGCCGGTGTTGCCCACGGGGAAGAACAGCTCCGGGTCCTTGTCCAGGCACGCTGCTTTACTGCGCCAATCCATCGGTCCGCTCACTTTCTGTCGGAAGAGCCGGAGCCCGCGGGCGCCGGTGGTCACGGCCTCCGCCGGCGGCGGGCGCGGGGGCCTGCGCGGACGACGCGCGGCACGACCGATACGGAGGGCGACCCTGGTCATTGCAACGGGGACCGCTTTCGTACGAACGCGGCCCCCGGAAATCTTTCGCGTGCCATCCTCGCACGGCCCTCACGAGTGAACAAGAGGTGAATGAGGTGCATCACCGCACCTCCCAGTGAGTCCTTGGTCACACCCATGCCCGGGGCGGCGCGTCGCCGCGGACCTGGCCCGCGCACCGCCCGGCGTACGGTGGGGGACACGTCCGTCCCCGCAGCCGTCCCGCAGGAGAGGCCCCATGGCACAGTCCCGCCGCCCCGACCCCGTCGCCCCGTCCGAGTCGTCGGGCGCCGACGCGACGACGGTCCCGCCCCGCCCCGG
>NZ_KV825108.1:0-7408 GCF_001816085.1 Micrococcus sp. HMSC31B01 | reverse complement strand
CCCGTCCAGTCTATCCCGTGCCGGCCCGATGCCCGCCGAGGCGGTGCGCCGGGGCCGCGGGGCGGCGTCGTCGGCTCAGTCCAGGGGCGCGCCGGTGAGCGCGCGGACCTGCTCCTCGGTGATGCCGGGCGCGGTCTCCACGAGCGCCAGGCGGGGCTGTTCCGGGGTGCCGACGACGTCGATCACGGCCAGGTCCGTGATGATGCGGTCGACGACGGCGCGGCCGGTCAGCGGCAGGGTGCACTGGTCGACGATCTTGGGGGTGCCGTCCTTGGACACGTGGTCCATCATGACGATCACGCGGCCGGCGCCGTGGACGAGGTCCATCGCACCGCCCATGCCCTTGACCATCTTGCCGGGCACCATCCAGTTGGCCAGGTCGCCCGCGGCGGAGACCTCCATGCCGCCCAGGACGGCGACGTCGATCTTGCCGCCGCGGATCATGCCGAAGCTCAGCGCGGAGTCGAAGAAGGACGCCCCCGGGTTCACGGTGACGGTCTCCTTGCCCGCGTTGATCAGGTCCGGGTCCACGGCGTCCTCCGTGGGGTACGGGCCCGTGCCGAGGATGCCGTTCTCGGACTGCAGCACCACGGACCGCCCGGCGGGGATGTGGTTGGGGATCAGCGTGGGCATGCCGATGCCGAGGTTGACGTAGGCGCCGTCCGGCAGCTCCTGCGCGGCGCGGGCCGCCATCTGGTCGCGGCTCAGGCCCCGGGGGCGCCCGGTGGTCTGCTCGCTCATGCCCGCCCCTCCCCCGACGCGCGCACGGTGCGCTTCTCGATCCGCTTCTCGATGTCCGTGCCGACCTCCACGATCCGGTGCACGAAGACACCGGGCAGGTGCACGTCATCCGGGTCGATCTCGCCGGGCTCGACGAGCTCCTCCACCTGCGCGATGCACACGCGGCCGGCCATGGCCGCGGGCGGGCCGAACTGGCGGGTGGCCTTGCGGAACACGAGGTTGCCGTGGCGGTCGCCCTTCCACGCGTGCACGAGGGAGAAGTCGGTGACGATGGAGCGTTCGAGCACATAGGTCTCGGGCTCGTCCGGGGTCTGGCTGAGGTAGCCCTCGCCGAGCACGAACGTGTCCGTGGGCTTGGCCTGCGAGGACTTCACCACGGTGCCGTCCGCGTCGTAGCGCATGGGCAGGCCGCCTTCGGCCACCTGGGTGCCGACGCCGGAGCGGGTGTAGAACGCCGGGATGCCGGCGCCGCCGGCGCGGAGCTTCTCCGCGAGGGTGCCCTGCGGGACGAGCTCCACCTCGAGCTCGCCCTTGAGGTACTGGCGGGCGAACTCCTTGTTCTCCCCCACATAGGAGGAGGTCATCTTCCGCAGCCGGCGCGCGCCGAGCAGGATGCCCAGGCCCCAGCCGTCCACGCCGCAGTTGTTGGAGACGACGGACAGGTCCGTGGCGCCCTGCTCGAGCAGGGCCTCGATGAGCTGCACGGGGTTGCCGGAGAGCCCGAAGCCGCCGACGGCCAGGGACGCGCCGTCCGGCACGTCCGCCACCGCCTCGGCGGGCGTGGCCACGGTCTTGTCGAGAGCCATGTCCGGGGTCCTTTCTGTCAGGGGCGGTCTGTCAGCGGAAGAGGATCAGGGCCTCGCCCTGGCCGCCGCCGCCGCAGAGCGAGACGGCCGCGCGGCCGCCGTCGCGCCGGTCGAGCTCGAGGGCGGCGTGCAGGGCCAGCCGGGCGCCGGAGGCGCCGATCGGGTGGCCCAGGGCGATGGCGCCGCCGTGGATGTTGGTCTTCTCGTGCGGGTAGCCGAGGTCGCGCAGGGACTGCACGGCCACCGCGCCGAACGCCTCGTTGATCTCGATGAAGTCAAGGTCGGCCACGTCCCAGCCCTGCTTCCGCACGGCGGCGTTGATCGCGTCCGAGGGCTGGGAGTGCAGCTGCGAGCTGTCCGGGCCGGCGGTCTGGCCGGGTGCGCCCACCGTGGCGAGGATCGTCAGGCCCTTCTCCTCGGCGAAGGCCCGCGAGGTCACCACGAGGGCGGCGGCGCCGTCGGACAGGGGCGAGGAGTTGCCGGCCGTGATGGTGCCGTCCTTCGCGAACGCCGGGCGCAGGGCGCCCAGCGACTCGGCGGTCGTGTCCGGGCGGACCCCTTCGTCCTGGGAGACGACCAGCGGGTCGCCCTTGCGCTGCGGGATCTCCACCGGGGCGATCTCGCCCTCGAAGACGCCCTCGGACTGGGCCCGGGCGGCCCGCTGGTGCGAGGCCGCGGCGACCTCGTCCTGCTCGGCGCGGGCGATGTTCCGCTCGCCGTTGCCGGACTCGGTCAGCTCGCCCATGGCCTCGTGGCTCAGGGAGTCGGTGAGGCCGTCCCACGCGACGGCGTCGAGCATGGTGGCCGGGCCGTACTTGAAGCCCTTGCGCGCGCCGGGCAGCAGGTGCGGGGCGTTGGTCATGGACTCCTGACCGCCGGCCACCACCACGTCCGCCTCGCCGAGGCGGATGAGACGGGCGGCGTCGATCACGGCGGTGAGGCCGGACAGGCACACCTTGTTGATCGTCATGGCCGGGACGTTCCACGGGATGCCCGCGGCGAGCGCGGACTGGCGGGCCGGGTTCTGGCCCGCGCCGGCCTGCACGACCTGGCCCATGTAGACCATGTCCACGTCCTCGGGGGCCACGCCGGCGCGCTCGAGCGCGTGCGTGATCGCGTGGGCGCCCAGGTCCACGGCGCGCAGGTCGGCCTGCTGCGAGAGCAGCCGGGTGAAGGGCGTGCGGGCACCGCCCACGATCACGGCATCGGTGGGCTGAGGCTGGGGCAGCTCGGCGGTCATGCGGTCCTCCTGGGACGTTCAACTCGGTTCATCACGATTCACTCAAATGCAGTCTATGACCCCGGTCACAGGCGCGCCAGGGAGCGACGCGTCTGTGACGGCGCGCCGCGGCACAGGGACCACGACGGCCCGCACCCGCAGCGCGCGGGTGCGGGCCGTCGTCGGGACGTCCGGGGATCGGGCCGGAGCCTCAGAGGCCCTGGCCGGTGGGCGAGACGAGGATCTTCACGGCCGTCTCGTTGTGGTGGATGAGGGTCTCGAAGCCCTGGTCGACCAGGTCGTCGAGGCCGATCTTGCCGGTGATGAACGGCGCGAGGTCCACGGCGCCGTCCTCGACCATGCGGATGGTGTCCGCGTGGTCGTTCGCGTACGCGATGGTGCCGCGCAGGTCGATCTCCTTCATCACCAGCTTGTGCAGGGCCACGGCGGGCTCGTGGCCCCAGATGGACTCGTTGACGATCACCCCGCCGGGACGCACCGCGTCCAGCAGCATGTCCAGCACCACGTCCACCGAGGTGCACTCGAAGCCCACGTCCGCGCCCTGGCCGTCGTGCAGCTCGCGGATCTTCGCGGGCACGTCCACCTCGCGGGGGTCGAATGCCTCGTCTACCACGCCGGCCTCGAGCACCTTCTGGCGGCGCAGCTCCGAGAGCTCGGAGACGTACACCGTCAGGCCCTTGCCCTTGAGCACGGCCGCCGTGAGCGCGCCGATGGGGCCGGCGCCACCGATCACTGCCACGCCCGACGTCGGAGAGCCGGCCCGCACCCACGCGTGGTGGGCCACGGAGAGCGGCTCGATGAGCGCGGCCTGGTCGAGAGGCACGGAGTCGGCCACCGGGTGGACCCAGCGGCGCTGCACCGCGATCTGCTCGGCCAGTCCGCCGCCGTCGCCGCCCAGGCCGATGAAGTTCATGTCCGGCGCGAGGTTGTAGTCCGGTCGGTCCCGGTCCTCCTCGCGCACGATGTACGGCTCCACGACGACCTTCTGGCCGACCTCGAGGTCCGTGACGCCCTCGCCCAGGGCGGCGACGGTGCCGGACATCTCGTGGCCGAGCGTGACGGGGGCGGCGTCGCCGGAGATCGGGTGCGGGTGCCCGGCCGGCGGGATGAAGATCGGGCCCTCGAGGTACTCGTGCAGGTCCGTGCCGCAGATGCCGCACCACGCGACGTCCACGAGGACCTGCCCCGGGCCGGCCGTGGGCGAGTCGATCTCCTCGATGCGGATGTCCTTCTTGCCGTGCCAACGGGCGGCGCGCATGGTCATGCTGGTCGACCTCCTGGGTGGGAATGGAGTCTGGTGCCGGACCGGCGCGCGGGGGCGCCTGCCCGGTGCTTCGAGCATCCCACCGGGCCGGTCTCCCGGGCCAGGCCCGAGGCCCCTGCGGGGGCTTGAACGGCGACGCCGGCCGGCGCCTCACTGCGGAGGTGCGGGCCGGCGTCGTGGTGGCCTGGGCGGCGGGGCCGCGCCGTGGGGCTCAGTCCTCCTGGGCGGCCTTGACCTGCTCGGCGCGCCAGCGGATCCCGGCGTCCACGAAATCGTCGATGTGGCCGTCGAACACGGAGGAGGGGTTGCCCTCCTCGTGGCCCGTGCGCAGGTCCTTGACCATCTGGTACGGGTTCAGCACGTAGGAGCGCATCTGGTCGCCCCAGGACGCCTTGACGTCGCCGGCCATCTCCTTCTTCTTCGCGTCCTCCTCGGCCTTGCGCAGCAGCAGCAGACGGGACTGGAGCACGCGCAGGGCGGCGGCACGGTTCTGGATCTGCGACTTCTCGTTCTGCATGGACACGACGATGCCGGTGGGCAGGTGCGTCATGCGGACGGCGGAGTCCGTGGTGTTCACGGACTGGCCGCCGGGGCCCGAGGAGCGGAACACGTCCACCTTGATCTCGGACTCGGGGATCTCGATGGAGTCGTCCGACTCGATCAGCGGCACCACCTCGACCGCCGCGAAGGACGTCTGGCGGCGGCCCTGGTTGTCGAAGGGGCTGATGCGCACGAGGCGGTGCGTGCCGGCCTCCACGGAGAGGGTGCCGAACGCGTAGGGCGCGTTGACCTCGAAGGTTACGGACTTCAGGCCGGCCTCCTCCGCGTAGGAGGTGTCCATGACCTTGGTGGACCAGCCGCGCTGCTCGGCCCAGCGCAGGTACATGCGCATGAGGGTCTCGGCGAAGTCGGCCGCGTCCACGCCGCCGGCGCCCGCGCGGATGGTCACGACGGCGTCGCGCTGGTCGTACTCGCCGCTGAGCAGCGTGACGACCTCGAGTTCCTCCAGGGCCTTGCGGATGGAGGTCAGCTCCTGGTTCGCGTCGTCGAGGAGGGAGGGCTCGTCCTCCTCCGCGGCGAGCTCGACCATGGTCTCCAGGTCCTCGATGCGGCTCTCCAGGGAGGTGATGCGCTTGAGGTCCGTCTGACGGTGGGAGAGCTTGGAGGTGACCTTCTGGGCCTCCTCCGGGTCGTCCCAGAGGTCCGGTGCGGAGGCCTGCTGCTCCAGTTCGGCGATGTCCGCCTTGATGCGGTCGAGGTCCGAGACCTGCTCGATGGAGGCCAGGGTGTGGCGCAGGGAGTCGATCTCCGCGGAGAAGTCAGTGTCAGCCATGATTCGGCCAGCCTACCGCGTGGGGTGGACGCCGGTCGCGGCCGGTGACGACGAGTCCTCCCGGGCCGAGACCCGCGCGACGTCCAGGAACAGCGGTGCGGTGGGGAGCAGGTGGGGTTCGGGAAGGTGGGTCGCCGGAGGGCCGCCGGCCCACCGTCCCCGTCTGGTCAGCGGAGGCGCAGCCGCTGGCCCGGGTGGATCTCGGTGGTCAACGTGGCGCCGTTCAGGCTGAGCAGCTGGGTGACCGGGACGCCCGTGGCGCGGGACACCGCGTACCAGCCCTGGCCGGGGAGCACGGTGTAGGTGGCCGGCGTCGTCGTGGTGGAGGTGGTGGGCAGCAGCAGGGTCTGGCCGATGCGGATCACGTACGGGTCGGAGATCTTGTTGAGGGTGGCCAGCGCCTGCCAGCCGCCGGTAACCCCGTAGCGGATGGCGATGAGGCTCAGGGTGTCGCCGGCCTGGACCGTGACGGTCCGGGGTGTCGTGGACCGCAGCACCGGCGCGGTGTCCACGGCGAGGCGGACCAGACGCGCGTAAACGCTCGCACCCTGCCCGCGGGGGTGGATGCGGTCCTCGCGGAAGTCCGTCACGTAGGCCGAGGCTCGCTTCCAGTCCGCCACCACCACGCGGCTGGGGTAGGTGGCGGCGAGGTTGCGCATCGCCGTGTTGGTGGACGTCTCCCAGGCGACCGGGCCGGAGGCCGTGACCAGCACGAGTGTGCGTCCGGTCCCGACGAGGTTCATCGCCTGGCGGACCTGGGTGGCCGTGGCACCGCCGTCGTTCACGCCGAGGCCGAGCACGACGACGTCACCGAGGCGGCCGGCCTGCTTGAGCTCGGCCAGGCGTGTCAGGCCCTGGGCGAAGGTGCGGCCCTCGCGGGCGTCGATGGTCAGGCCCGGCATTTCGAGGTTCATCAGGGACGCCGCGCCGAGGGCGATGGAGTCGCCGATCACGGTCACCCGGCGACCGGCCGAGGAGGGGGCCATCGGCCCGGAGTAGGGGGTGCCGGTGCGCGAGGTGGCCGGCAGGTGCTTCGAAACGGCCGGAAGGACGAGGGGTTGGCCGGCGCGGATCGCGGTGCTGGTCGTGGCGCCGTTGGCACGGAGCAGGTCCGCGAGTTCGACGCCCACGCGTGGGGCGATGTACGCCCACGTGTCCCCAGACTGGGCCAGGTAGGTGCCCGGCGCGAGCCCTGTGGTCGCGGTGGTGGTCGTCGTCCCGGAGGTGGAGGTGACCGCCGGGGCGGCCGGGGCCGCGGAGACCAGGGCGGCGACGACGAGGACGGAGGCGCCGAGGCGCGTGCCGAGGATGGAGCGGTTCATGCGGGGCTTTCAGGCGGGGAGGACGGGCTTCCGCCGGACTGACCACTCGAGACGTGCGTCACACCGGATGCGGTCAGATCAGTGTACGGCGCGCGGGACGTCTCGACGCGTTGCCCGCTTCGGAGGGGCACACATGATCGGTCGGCGGCGGGCGCGCGGTCAGCGGTGGGAAGCCTGGGTGGCCACGGTCGCGTGCCAGCGGCGGATCGCCGCCGCGACGGCCTCGGGCTCCGTGACGTGCGGCCAGTGGCCCGTGCTGACATCGACGACGGTGGCGTGCTGCGTGACCGCGTCCAGGTCCCGTTGGTGGACGTCCCGGGTGCTGCGCACGTATAGCGTCGGGACGGTGATGCCGGCCCAGAGGGCACGGGTGTCCGCGGCGAGGACGGCGGCCCAGAGCTCGCGCATCGGATGGTCCGGCGTGGCGTCCAGGTCGGTCAGGATCCGCTCGCGCCACGGCTCCGGGACGAGGAGGTCCCGCGCGAGCGAGGCGCGGAGCACGCTCCGCCAGTCCGGGCGGGCGGCGAGGCGGGCCTTGGCCGCCCGGGCGGCCAGGGCGGTGTCCGTCACCGGGACGTTCGAGTAGATGACCACGAGGGCGCGGGGCCGCACCAGCCCGTCGGCGACGGCGCGCAGCGCGATGACCCCGCCCGTGCTGTGGCCGATCAGCAGCCCCGGCACGGGGCCGGCCTGCGCCGCCCA
>NZ_KV825107.1:15821-25205 GCF_001816085.1 Micrococcus sp. HMSC31B01 | reverse complement strand
GCGCTCCGCCACGGGGCCGGGACGGGCGGGGGCGCCGTCGTCGTCAGGATCCGGGGCCGCGTAGACACCGGCGACCGCGAGCGCGAGCGCGCGGTCCTCGAGGTCGCGGCGGCGTCGCAGCTCGGCCGCGTGCGCCTTCGCGCTCAGTCCGGTGGCGAGGGCGAACTCGCCGACGGTCATCGGGGGGCTCATGGGGCGACCTTTCTCTCAGGTGATCCCAGCGTGGGCGTTCCCCCAAGGGGAGGGTCAAGCGTCGCCCACGGCGCCCCCGCGCGTCGTCTCCGGCACAGCCCTGCGACTGTTACCCCGCACGTCCTGCCCGGCGCGCGGGACCGGCCGCACCCTGTCTCATGGCAGGCATGATCATCACCGGACTCCTCCTCGGCCTCGTCCTGGGCTTCGTGTTCCAGCGCGGACGCTTCTGCGTCACGGGCGCTTTCCGCGACCTGTTCACTATCCGGTCCACCCGATGGCTCACCGCGTTCATGGTGATCGTGGCCGTCCAGTCGGTGGGCGTGTTCGCCCTCGACGCCCTGGGCGTGATCACCCTGGAGGCGGAGACGTTCCCGTGGCTGGGCACGATCATCGGCGGCCTGATCTTCGGCTTCTCGATCGTGCTCGCGGGCGGCTGCGCCACCGGCACGTACTACCGCGCGGGCGAGGGCCTCGTGGGCTCGTGGTTCGCACTGATCTTCTACATCGTGGGCGCCACCGCGTTCCGCAAGGGACCGCTGGCCGGCACCACCGAGGCCGTCCGCTCCGTGGAGACGCAGACGGGCTCGTTCCAGCAGCTCACGGGGCTGTCCCCGTGGGTGTTCGTGGCGCTGCTCGTGGCCGGCGTCGGCCTGGCCGTGCGTCATCACCTGCGTCGCGAGGCGGCCATGACCCGCTTCCGCCTGCCCGCCGCCAAGACCGGCCTCGCGCACGTGCTCACCGAGAAGGCGTGGCACCCGTTCGTCACCGCGGCGATCATCGGCGTGCTGGCGATCCTCGCGTGGCCGCTCTCCTGGGCGACCGGCCGCGAGTCCGGCCTGGGCATCACCGGCCCGTCCGCGAACATCGGCGCGTTCCTCGGCACGGGCGAACTCGAGCTCGTGGACTGGGGCGTGCTGATGGTGACGGGCCTGCTGATCGGCTCGTTCATCGCCGCGAAGGCCTCCGGCGAGTTCCGCGTCCGCGTGCCCGACGCGCAGACCACCGTCCGCTCGATCATCGGCGGCCTCGGCATGGGCTGGGGCGCGGCGTGGGCCGGCGGCTGCACCATCGGCAACGCGATGGTGAACACCGCGACCTTCAGCTTCCAGGGCTGGACCGCGCTCGTGTTCATGGTGCTCGGCACCGGCCTGGCGGCCAAGCTCTTCATCCTCAACCACCGCGGCAAGGGCACGACGCCGGTCCCCGCCCCCGGCTCCGGCCTCGCCTCGGCCGAGGGCGCGGCGGCGGACGCCGGGACGGCCCGCCCCGTGAAGCTCACGCCGATCGGCTGAGCCGGCCCGCCCGCGCACGACCTCTGACCACCGACACCAAGGAGAGAACACCATGGCGAAGCACCTGCTCGAGACCGACGGCCAGGTCTGCCCCTTCCCGCTCGTGGAGGCCAACCAGGCGATGCAGCAGATCCCCTCCGGGGACGAGCTCGTGATCGACTTCGACTGCACCCAGGCCACCGACTCCCTGCCCCGCTGGGCCGCGGAGAACGGCCACGAGGTCACCGACTTCGTGAAGCGCGGCGCCGCAGAGTGGACGATCACCGTGAAGAAGGGCTGAGGGGCGGCGGAGCCTCTCGGCACCTCCGCCCGCCGCGGAGTGCCTCAGACCTCCAGCAGCACCTTGATCTCGCGGCGCTCGTCCATGGCCCGATACGCCTCGGCGGCGTCGTCGAGCGGCATGCGCGCGGTGAACACGCGGCCGGGCTGGATCTCCCCGGACTGGATGCGCTCGATCAGCTCGGGCAGGAAGCGGCGGACGGGGGCGGGGCCGCCCTCGAGGTGGATCTGCCGGCCGAAGAGGTCGGAGCCGTCGAGGGTCTGGTCGTGGGAGACGCCCACGAACCCGAGGTACCCGCCGGGGCGGAGCGTGCGGCCGCCGCCACCACACGAGCCCGGTTCAGACCGAGGTCAGGGCCGGTAAGTCTGGATGACCTGCGAATCGTCCTTCAGGGTCAGACCGGCCTCGGCGGCGTCCAGGTACTTCTGCTTGGCGGCCTCCAGCACGGGCACCGCGATCCCGGCCTCGGCGGCGGTGGCGCTCACCAGGGCGGAGTCCTTCACGAAGATCCCGATCGCGCTGGCGACCTGTGCGTCCAGGCCCTCGAGCATCCGGGGCCCCCGGTCGGAGAGCATGAACGACCCGGCGGCGCCGTCCGCCACGGCGTCGAGCACCTCGGCGGGGTCCAGCCCCAGACGCTCGGCCAGGGCCAGGGCCTCGGCTCCGGCGACGATGTGCACCGCGCACAGCAGTTGGTTGACCACCTTGAATGACTGGCCGCGCCCCGGCTCCGCCCCGCAGTCCACCACGGCGCCCATGGCGTCCAGGACGGCGCGTCCCGCGTCGATGGCCGCCGGGTCACCGGAGACGAACATGCGCAGCTCTCCGCGTGCCGCACGCGCGATGCCGCCGGTGACGGGGGCGTCCACCAGTCCGATGCCCCGTTCGGCGGCTGGCGCGACGAGCGAGCGCACCGCCTCCGGGCCCACGGTGCTCATCACGATCAACGTGCTCCCGGGCCGCATGCGGGCGACGAGCCCGTCCTGGCCCAGGGCTGCGGAGGACAGCTGGTCGGGGGTTGCCACCATCACGATCACGGCGTCCGCCTCGGCCGCCGAGGCGGCGTCGGCCGCGGCCGGCAGCCCCTGCTCCAGCGCCGCCACTCGCTGGCGTTCGGAGAAGTCAACCCCCGTGACGTCGAACCCCGCCGCCGCCACCGAGAGGGCCATCGGCAAGCCGATGGCGCCGATGCCGACGAAGGTGACGTTCTGTGCCTGAGGAGTCATACGGCGGCGCCTTCCGTGGTGCGGTTCACAATCTGGCCCTTCGATGTTAGCTTATGTGAAATTCCGTCCCATGTTCACAGAGTCGAACAAATCGGGCGACCCCGCCCGATCAGAAAGGTGCACCATGCCGTTGCGAGCAGGAGTGATCGCCGACGACTTCACCGGAGCCACGGACATCGCCGGGGCCCTTGTGGACGGTGGGCTCCGCACCGTGCAGTTCTCGGGTGCCGCACACGTCCCCGATCACGTGGACGCGGACGCGGTGGTCATCAGCCTCAAGACCCGCTCGATCCCGCCCGGGGACGCCGCCGCCCAGAGCCTCGAGGCCTGCCGCGCCCTCGAACGCCTCGGTGCGGAGCGGATCGTCTTCAAGTACTGCTCCACCTTCGACTCCACCGCCGAGGGCAACATCGGCCCCGTGACGGACGCTCTGCTGGAGCACCTCGGCGAGGACTTCACCGTCGTGGCCCCGGCCCTCCCGGTCAACGGCCGCACCGTCTACCAGGGACACCTGTTCGTGCACGACCGACTCCTCCAGGAGTCGGGCATGAAGGACCATCCCGTGACGCCCATGCGGGACTCGGACCTGGTCCGGCTCATGGAACGGCAGAGCAGCGGACGGGCCGCGTCCGTCCCCTCGACGGTGGTGGGCGGTGGGTCCGAGGTGCTGCGCGGCGAGCTAGACCGCCTCCGCTCCGAAGGGGTCCGGTATGCCGTGCTGGACACCCTGGACGACACCCACCTCGACACCATCGGCGCGGCAGTGTCCGGCCTACGCCTGACCACGGGCGGCTCCGGCCTCGGCTCCGGACTGGCCCGTTCGCTCACCGGCCGCGCGATCACCGGCGCCGCCACGACCGCGGCCGACGCCTGGCGGTTCACCCCGGGGCGCACCGTGGTGCTGTCCGGCTCGGCGTCCGAGATGACGAATCGACAGGTCGATCGCTATCGCAAGATCGCCCCGTCCCTGGCCGTCGACGTCGTCCGCACGCTGGAGGACGCCACGGCCCTCCGAGACGAGATCCTCGCCTTCGTCCTCGCCCAGGACGGCGGCCCCGCCCCCCTCGTGTACGCGACGGCCGGACCCGACGAGGTCCGTCGCCTGCAGGAGGTCCACGGAAGGCAGCGCGTGTCCACGGCCATCGAGCGCCTCTTCGGCACCCTGGCGGCCGCGCTGCGCGAACGCGGGGTGAGCCGGTTCGTCGTTGCCGGGGGCGAGACCTCCGGTGCGGTGACGCACGCGCTCGGCGTCACCGGGCTGCGCGTTGGTCCCCAGATCGCCCCCGGCGTCCCGTGGACGGCGAGCCTGGACGGTGCGGTGGACCTCGCGCTGAAGTCCGGGAACTTCGGGGACGAGGACTTCTTCTCCGCCGCTCAGCGCCTCACCGACCCCCGGACCTGACCCTCCACCGACCATCACCCGCCCGACACCGAGGATCCACCGATGCCGCAGTTCGCCGCGAATCTCAGCATGATGTTCACCGAGCGTCCCTTCCTGGAGCGCTTCGCCGCCGCCGCGGAGGCGGGCTTCACCGGTGTCGAGTACCTCTTCCCGTACGAGTACCCCGCCGCAGAGGTCGCGGCGGCCCTGCGCTCGGCCGGACTGACCCAGGCGCTGTTCAACGCCCCAGCCGGTGACTGGGACGCGGGGGAACGGGGGCTCGCGTCCCTGCCCGGCCGCGACGCGGAGTTCGAACGCGGCATCGCCACCGCCCTGGAGTACGCGCGCGCCCTCGCGTGCCCGCGGGTGCACGTGATGGCCGGCATCGCGGATCCCGACGACGCCGACGCCCGACGCCGTTACGTGGAGCGGATCCGCCGCGCCTGCGACGCCGCGGCGCAGCACGGCGTGGAGGTCCTGCTGGAGCCCATCAATGCGGTGGACATGCCGGGGTACTTCCTGTCCCGTGTCCCGCAGGCCCGGGAGCTGCTGGCCGAGGTTGACCGCCCCAACGTCGGATTGCAGCTGGACCTCTACCATGCCCAGATCACCGAGGGGGACCTCACCCGACTGGTGGACACATCTGTGGACCTCACCCGCCACGTGCAGATCGCCGGCGTCCCGGACCGTCATGAGCCGGACACCGGAGAGGTCGCCTACGAGCACCTGTTCGCGCACCTGGACAAGGCCGGCTACACGGGCTGGGTGGGCTGCGAGTACCGCCCCGCCGGGCGCACCGAGGACGGCCTCGGCTGGTTCGCGGCACACCGCGGGTCCCAGCGCCCCGGAGAACGGGCATGATCGCGGACGAGCGGCGGCGGCGTCTGGTCAACCTCGTGGTGGAGCGCGGCTCTGCCTCCGTGACCGCGCTGGCGGATGAGCTGGGCGTGTCCTCCATGACCGTGCGCCGGGATGTGAAGCGGCTCGAGGAGGAGGGCCGCCTCGTCTCCGTGGCTGGCGGCGTCGCCAAGCCGGCGCGCCTGTCCCTGGACGCGACGCACCGGGTGAAGCTTGGGATCCGGCCCCGGGAGAAGGCGGCCATCGCCCGCCGAGCGGCAGAGCTGATCCGCCCGGGGGACCTCCTTTATCTGGACGCCGGGACCACCATGCTCGCCCTGGCCCGACTGCTTGCGGCCCGCCCCGCCGCGGAACGGGTCGACGTGGTCACCAACGACCTGGCCGTGGCGGCGGCCGTCGGCGAGCACCCGGGAGCCCAGATCCACGTGCTCGGCGGCCGCCTGGACGCCGGGAACCTGTCCACGGACGGACCCACTGCCGCCGCGGAGCTGGCGGGTTTCAACATCGACCTGGCGTTCATCTCGGCGTCCTCGTTCGACCTCCGCGGACTCTCGGTGCCCACCGAAGGCAAGGCGATCGTGAAGCGAAGCATCGCCGAGCACGCGGACCGCTGCGTGCTCGTCGCGGACTCCTCGAAGTACGGGCGCGTGTCCACCTTCAAGGCCCTCCCCCTCCGGGCCTTCGACGCGATCGTCACCGACCCCGCGTTGCCCGACGCCGTCCGCGATCGGGCGACCGCGGTCGGTGTGGACCTCCTATTGACCCCCCTTCCCGACCCTTCCCACGTAGGAGAACACCCATGAACATCGTCGTCACCGGCGGCGCCGGCTTCCTCGGCAGCCGCGTGATCCGCTCCCTCCTCCAGGCCCAGGACGCCGGCCGCCTGCCCGTGCCGGTGGACTCCGTCGTCTCGCTCGACCTGGCGCCCTGCCCTGTGGAGGACCCCCGGGTGAGCTCCCGAGTCGGCGACATGGCCGACCCCGCGGTCCTGGCCGAGGCCATCACCGCAGACACGGCAGGGATCTTCCACCTCGCCGCCGTGCTCTCCGGCGGCGCCGAGCAGGACTTCAACCTCGCGCTGCGCGTGAACGTGGACGCCACGGAGCGGCTGCTGGAGGCCGCCCGTGCCACCGGGGCCCGGCCCCGGTTCGTCTTCACCAGCTCCCTGGCCGTGTTCGGCAGCGCCGTGCCGACGGTGGTCCCCGAAGACCTGGCCACCCAGCCCGAGTCCACCTACGGGGCGACGAAGGCCATCGGCGAACTGCTGGTCAACGAGTACTCGCGCAAGGGGTACGTGGACGGCCGGGTCTGCCGGCTGCCCACCATCTCGGTGCGACCCGGGAAGCCGAACTCGGCCGCGTCCTCGTTCGCCAGCGGCATCATCCGCGAGCCCCTCCAGGGTCTGCAGGCTGAGCTGCCGGTGCCGGAGGACACCCGGATGTGGCTGTCCTCCCCCGACACGGCGGTGCAGAACCTCGTGCACGCCTTCATCGTGGAATCCGAGCGGCTAGGGGGCTGGCGGGTGCTGAACATCCCGGGCGTCTCCGTGACCGTGGCGGAGATGCTCGACGCCCTCGAGGCCGTCGGGGGGCCCGAGGCACGGGCACGGGTCGTCCCACGCCCGGATCAGAGGGTCATGGACATCGTGTGCTCGTGGCCCGGCGAGTTCGACGTCGAGCGAACCCTGTCCCTCGGCTTCCGCCCAGACAGCAGCTTCGAGGCCGCCGTCCGTCAGTTCCACCGCGAGTTCGTCGCCTGAGTCGGCCTCACCCCTCGGATCCACACCACTAGGAGAACCACCATGAACGGGCTCGAAGCCTCCGAGATCGGTGCGCTGGTCGGCCTCACGGCAGCCGTCGCCCTGCTCATCTTCTTCGTCATCCGGACCAAGATCCACGCCGTCCTGGCCTTGGTCATCGCCGCCTCCATCGCGGGTCTGGCGGCCGGGATGGCCCCGGACGCCGTTATCCAGGCCATCACCACCAGCTTCGGCTCGACCCTCGGGACCATCGGCCTCGTCATCGGCATGGGCGTGATGATGGGGCGCATCCTCGAGGTCTCGGGGGCCGCGGAAAAGCTGGCCTACTCCCTCATCCGCGTGCTGGGTAAGGGGAAGGAGGAGTGGGCGCTCGCCGGCGCGGGCTTCGTCATCTCCATCCCGATCTTCGTGGACTCCGCCTTCGTGATCCTGCAGCCGCTCGTGCGGTCGCTGGCCCGGACCTCCGGGCGGTCCATCCTCACCCTGGGCATCGCCCTCGCCGGCGGCCTGGTCGTCACCCACCACGCCGTCCCCCCGACGCCGGGCCCGCTCGGCGCCGCCGGCATCTTCGACGTGAACGTCGGCGAGATGATCCTCTGGGGCCTCATCCTCAGCTTCCCCGCCATGATCGCGGTGACCCTGTACGCGAAGGTCATGGGTCCGAAGATCGAGGCCATGATCGAACGGGACACGGGCGAACGCCTCTCCCCCGCGGAGGCCTTCGAGGAGTTCCAGGAGCGTGCCGCCGTCCGGGAACGCGAGCTGCCCGGGCTGTTCATCTCGATCCTGCCGATCCTGCTGCCGATCGTCCTGATCTTCCTGAACACCTTCTCCGCCACCATGGTGGAGAACAACGAAGGTGCCCTGCCTGCCGGGCTGGTCTCCACGCTCGCCTTCATCGGCAACCCCGTCATCGCCCTGCTGCTCGGCGTCCTCGTGGCGATCTACGGCCTCGCCCGCAACCAGTCGCGCCAGGAGACTCTGGACGACATGGAGTTCGGCGTACAGTCGGCGGGCATCATCCTGTTGGTCACCGGCGCCGGCGGAGCCCTCGGCGGCGTTCTGCGCGAGTCCGGGACGGCGGAGTCCATCGGCCAGGCGGTGGCCGGCCTCCCCCTGCCGACCATCCTGATCCCGTTCGTCATCGCGACCATCGTCCGCCTCATCCAGGGGTCCGGTACGGTGGCCATCATCACCTCCGCCTCGATCTCCGCACCCATCCTCGCGGCCATGCCGGATGTGAACATGGTGTTGGCCGCGCAGGCCGCCGCCCTCGGCTCGCTGTTCTTCGGTTACTTCAACGACAGCTTCTTCTGGGTGGTGAACCGGATGCTGGGCATCAAGAACGCCAAGCATCAGATCCTCGCGTGGTCCATCCCCACCACGATCGCCTGGGCGACCACCCTGGTCGCCCTGCTCATCGCCAACGCACTCGTCTGAGAGGAGCCCCGTGACCGACGAGTCCTTGCTGCGCCGTCAGATCGCCGAGTTCGGTGCAAGCCTGTTCTCCCGTGGATTCTCCGTGGGCAGCGCCGGCAACATCAGCGTCCGGATCGAGGGCGGGTATCTCATGACGCCCACCAACTCCTCCCTCGGCCGGCTGGACCCCGAGGCGCTCTCCGTGCTGGATGAACACTGGAGGCACCAGGCTGGTCCCCGGCCGTCCAAGGAGGTGGTGATGCATCGGGCCATGTACGAGGCCCGCCCGGAGGCACAGGCGATCGTGCACCTGCACTCCACCTACGTGACGGCGTACAGCTGCCTGGCCGAGGACGGGGGCATCCCGCCCCTCACCCCGTACTTCGTGATGCGGCTGGGCCGGGACGTGCCGACCGTCCCCTACCACCGACCCGGTTCGGCGGAGATGCTGGACGACATCCTCGGGGCCGGGCGCCGGTCCCCCGGCGTGGTGCTGGCCAACCACGGCTCGATCGTCGCCGGTGCCACGTTGGAGAGCGCGGTCAACGCCGCGGAGGAGCTGGAGGTGTCGGCGCAGCTCGCCTTCCTGCTGGAGGGGCGCCCCACCCGCCCGCTGACCGAGGCGCAGGTCCAGGAGCTCCTCGGGCCGCAGTGACCCGAGGCCGATGGCCGGCGCGCGGGGCGTGGTGCGGACGTGGCCGCCCACCTTCCTAGCAGAGGCGGGCACGCTCAGCGCGCGGGTGCCTCAGACCTCCAGCAGCACCTTGATCTCGCGGCGCTCGTCCATGGCCCGATACGCCTCGGCGGCGTCGTCGAGCGGCATGCGCGCGGTGAACACGCGGCCGGGCTGGATCTCCCCGGACTGGATGCGCTCGATCAGCTCGGGCAGGAAGCGGCGGACGGGCGCGGGCCCGCCCTCGAGGTGGATCTCACGGCCGAAGAGATCGGAGCCGTCGAGGGTCTGGTCGTGGGAG
>NZ_KV825107.1:0-15801 GCF_001816085.1 Micrococcus sp. HMSC31B01 | reverse complement strand
GTCGAGGGTCTGGTCGTGGGAGACGCCCACAAACCCGACGTACCCGCCGGGGCGCACCGAGGCCAGGGCCTGGTCCATGGAGCCCTGCGTGCCGACGGCCTCGCACACCCCGTGCGCTCCGTAGCCGCCGGTGAGCTCGCGCACCTGGGCGGCGCCCTCCTCGCCACGCTCGGCGATCACGACGTCCGCGCCGAACTCCCGGGCGAGCGCGGCCCGATCCTCATGGCGGGAGAACACGATGACCTTCTCCGCGCCGAGGGTCTTGGCGGCCAGGACGGCGCACAGGCCGACGGCGCCGTCGCCGACCACGGCGATGGTCTTGCCGGGGCCGGCCTGCGCGGCGACGGCGGCGTACCAGCCGGTGCCGAGCACATCCGAGGCGGCGAGGTAGTCGGCCAGGCGGTCCGGGTCCGAGGGCTCACCCCCGGGCACCTTCACGAGGGAGCCGTCCGCGAGCTCGACACGCATGTACTGCGCCTGGCTGCCCGTGTACTCGCCGGCGTTGACGCAGCGGGACTGGTAGCCGGCCTGGCAGATCTCGCACGTGTTGTCCGAGAGCATGAACGAGCCGATCACGAAGTCGCCGACCTCGAGGGTGGCGACGTCCTCGCCCTTCTCCACGATCGTGCCGACGTACTCGTGGCCCATGCGCCGGTGGTCGACCTTGTTGTGGCCGCGGTAGGGCCACAGGTCAGAGCCGCACACGCACGCGGCGGCCAGCTTCAGGACCACGTCCGTGGGCTGGGCGACGCGCGGAGTGTCCACCTCCTCCACGACGACGTCGCCCGGCGCACGCATGACGACCGCCTTCATCGTCGCGGGGATGGCAGGGGTGGCGGGGGTCTGTGCGGTCATGGTCTGTCCTCCGGTCTGGCCCGGCGGTCCGGGCGGCGGTGTGCGGGGACCAGTCTTGCGCCCCTGGGCCGTGGAGACGACACATCGACGTCGCAGGCGGGGCCGGTGGATGACCGCGCGCCAGCGACATCACCGCCGGGCAGAACCGCGGTGATGTCGCTGGCGTGAGGTCGGCCGACACACCCCGCTCGGCTCACAGCGAACGAGCGACCCCGGGCGTTACGCTGTGGTTCCCATCACATCCGACTCCCCCCGGAGGCCCGTCGTGACCCTCACCCTGCCCGCCCGCCTCGAGCGCACCGCCGCCGAGCATCCGCACTCCACCGCCCTGATCCTCGGCGAGAACCGCATGACGTACGCGGAGCTCCAGGACCAGTCCCAGCGCCTGGCCGGGCTCATGCGGCAGGAGGGCATCGGCCCCGGGGACCGCGTGGCGCTCATGGCGCCGAACATCCCGGCGTTCCCGGTGGTGTTCTTCGCGGCCCTGCAGCTGGGCGCCGTCGTCGTCCCGATGAACCCGCTGTTCAAGCGCCGCGAGATCGAGTACTACCTGGAGGACTCGGGCGCGTCGATGCTGTGGTCCGTGCCGTCCGAGGAAGCCGTGGAGGGCGCCCGCGAGCGCGGTGTGCCGCTGCGCACCCTCGGCGAGGACGGCCTCGCCCCGCACCTCGCGGAGAGCCCCGGCCCGGTGACCGAGACCGTCGAGCGGGACCTCGAGGACGACGCCGTCATCCTCTACACCTCCGGCACCACCGGCCGCCCCAAGGGCGCCCAGCTGACCCACCGGAACATGGGCACCAACGCGGACACCGCGGCGGAGACGCTGATCCAGCTCCAGCACGGGGAGACCGTGCTCGGCTGCCTGCCGCTGTTCCACGTCTTCGGCCTCACGTGCGCGCTCATGGCGCCCGTGACGACGGGCGCCAGCCTGGCGTTGATCCCCCGCTTCGATCCCGCCGTGGCCGCGCAGACCGTCCGGGAGTGCGCGGTGGACGTGTTCATCGGCGTGCCCACCATGTACGGGGCCGTGCTGGCCGCGGCCAAGGACCATCCGGAGGACCTGGCCAGCCTGCGCCTGGGCGTCTCCGGCGGATCCGCCATGCCCGTGGAGCTGCTGCGCCGCTTCGAGGCCACCTTCGACTGCGAGATCCTGGAGGGCTACGGCCTGTCCGAGACCTCCCCGGTGGCGTGCTTCAACCACCCGGGCGAGGAGCACCATCCGGGCTCGATCGGACGCGCCGTCCGAGGGTGCGAGATGCAGCTGGTGACGCCGGACGGGGCCGTCGTGCCCGAGGGCGATGAGGAGACCCTGGGCGAGGTGTGGATCCGCGGGGAGAACGTGATGAAGGGCTACTGGGGCAAGCCGGAGGCCACCGCCCAGGCCATCACCGAGGACGGCTCGTTCCGCTCCGGCGACCTCGCCCGGCGCGATGCCGCGGGCAACTACTACATCGTGGACCGCACGAAGGACATGATCCTGCGCGGCGGGCTCAACGTGTACCCGCGCGAGATCGAGGAGGTGCTCTACGAGCACCCGGCCGTCGCGGAGGCCGCCGTGGTGGGGGTGCCCCACCCGGAGCTCGGCCAGGAGGTCGCCGCGCACGTGGTGCTCGCCCCCGGTGCGCACGCCACGGAGGAGGAGCTGATCCAGCACGTGAAGTCCCAGGTGGCGCCCTACAAGTACCCGCGCACCGTGACCGTGCGGGACGGGCTGCCCAAGACCGCCACCGGCAAGATCCTCAAGCGGGAACTGACGCCGACGGAGTGATCTCGGGATGACCGCCCGGGCCCTCGTGTGGGCCGAGGTGCTTGCGGAGGCGGGCGCCGCGGTCGCCCCGGACCCGGTGCGTGGCATCCCGTTCGACGAGGCCGGGCGCGCAGACCTGGCGGTCCCCGTGGACCGGGCGCTGCGGGTGGCGCCGCCGGCCGACGTCGACGGCGCCTCCCCCTGGTGGCTGCTGGAGACGGACGTGCCCCAGGACGACGACGGCGGCGTCCTGCCGGTGATCCGGGTGGCGGTCGGGGCCCCGGGGCAGGTGCACGCGGTGCTCCCGGACTGCGGATGCGACGCCTGCGACCCCGGGTCGGATGAGCTGCTCGAGGCCGTGGACCAGGCGGTCGTGCGCGCGGTCGGGACGGGGGTGAGCCTGCGGGGCCGTCATGGGCTGCGGCGCCGGGACTGGCACGTGCACTGGCGCGAGGACGGCACGGCCGAGGGGCTGGGCCGGGTCCCGGGATGGCCGTTCGAGGCGCTCACGGACGCCTGCCGGGACCTGGCCGCCGGCGGCCGTCCGAGGCTGCCGCGTGGGACCGAGGCGACCGTGCGGGCGGGGTGGCTCCCGGAGGCGTGAGGGGGCGGCGGTGGCCGGGTGCCGCCGCTCAGAACAGTGCCGCCACCCCCCGAGCGGCGAGCGGGATGAGCCGCACGGCCCGCACCACGGTGAACGCAGTGACCACCGAGACGAGCGCCCACTCCCGCCAGGACCCGGTCCGGCCGAGCAGGGGGAGCCGGAACCGTCCGGAGGACTGCCACCACCACAGGCGCGCGGGGGGCTCCGGGCTGAGCGGCCAGAGCAGGGCCACCCCGTTGTTGGTGAGGGCGTCGCCGAGGATGTGCACGCTCACGCCGACGGCCACGGAGGCGGGGATCCACCACAGCCCGTCGCTGAGGACGGTCGCCGACACCGCGACCAGGATGCCGAGCGCCCACGCGGCCCTCCATCCCCGGTTCGGGAGCAGTCGGAGGGCCTTGGCAGCCACGGCCGCCAGGAACGCGGCGATGACCCCCTGCCCCGGCGTGTAGACGTGCCCCGCGATCGGCACCTGGATGGAGGCGGCCGCCGTCGCGATGGCGGTGAACGCCGCGACCCCCACCAGCGAGTGTGTGCCGCGCCGATGCCCGCCGGCCACGTGGCGGATGCCGCGGCTCATCCACTCGGTCAGGGGCGGCAGGGCGTGGACGACGGTGGCGCGGGGGTGGTCCCAGTCGCTGATCATGGCCGCGCCGGCGGTGGTCACGGCGCCGAGCAGCTGGAGTTCGGCGGGCAGGTGCAGCACGGCGATCGGCGACTGCCAGTGCGTGAGCGCCAGCCAGGCCGCGGCGCCGGTGGCCGCGTGGGACGGGCCCATCATGGGTGGGGTCCTCTCGTTCGCAGGACCGGGCCGCGTCACCGCGCCAGCGAGGGCCGGCGGGCGGCCCGCGGGGAAGGAAGAGGACCAGGGTGGCAGGCGGGGCGGACACGGTAAGGACGCCGCCGCGGCTGGAGCGGGTCGAGGCGGCTGCCCGGCCGGGGGCGGCCGCCCGGCCCCTCACCCCGTCATCGCCAGCACCAGCGGGGCCAGCAGGGCGGTGAGCACACCGGAGCAGGCCATGGCGAGGGCGGAGAACGCACCGGTCTTCGGGCCTTCGGCGAGGGCGCGGGCGGTGCCGATGCCGTGGGAGCTCACGCCGATGGCCAGGCCGCGCACGCGGGGGTCGCGCACGCGCAGCCGGTCGAGCACCCAGGGGGCCAGCACGGCGCCGAGCACGCCGGTGAGCACGGGGAGCACGGCGGCGAGGGAGACGATCCCGCCGCCGGCGTCGGCCACCGCCATGGCGATCGGCGTCGTCGCGGACTTGGGGGCGAACGTGGCGGCCAGCGCGGCGTCCCCGCCCATTGCCCGCACGATCAGCACGGCGCTCACCATGGCGGTCAGCGAGCCGACGGTGACCCCGACGGCGACCGGCAGCAGCAGCTTCCGGATGTCAGGGCCGGCCCGGTACAGGGGGACGGCGAGGGCCACGGTGGCGGGGCCCAGCAGGAAGGTGAGGTAGCTGCCGCCGATCATGTAGGTCTCGTAGTCGATGCCGGTCAGGGCCAGGAACGCGGCCACCAGCACGATCGTCACGAGCACGGGCGTGAGCAGGGCGGTCTGCCGGGCGGCGAGCCACAGGCGGCGGGAGAGCACAGCAACGGCGAGGGTCAGCGCGATGCCGAACAGCGGTGTGTGCAGGAGCGCGTCCCAGGCCTCGGCGAGGGAGTCGGTCAGTTCGGCGGCGTTCACTGTGCGTCCTCCTTGTCCGTGAGGCGGCGGGCGAGCGGGGCGGCGACGCCGGCGGTGACCACCAGCCCCAGCAGCCAGGGCACCACGAAGCCGACCAGCATCAGCGCCCGGTGTTCCTCGATGAGGCCCAGCACCGCGACGACGCCGACGCCCGCCGGGACGAACAGCAGCGGCAGGTGCTGGAGCAGGTGATGGCTCGCCGTCATCACCGGCGCGTCCTCGGCCGGCCGGCGCCACGCGAGCAGGCCGAGCAGCAGGAGCATGCCCAGCACGGCCCCGGGGATCGGCAGGTGCAGCGTGTCGGCCACGAGCGTGCCCGCCAGCTGGCAGAGCAGCAGGATCAGCAGGCCCTCGATCATCGGGGTTCACCTGCCTCGGACGGGCCCACGGGCGGCAGGCCGGGGACGACGCCGCTCCCCGCGGCGTCGAGGTGCGCCTGCAGGGCGCGCTGGGCGTCTGCGGCGCGCCCGGCGGCCAGCTGGGCGCAGATCTCGGCGTGCCCATCGAGGAGGCGGCGGGCGGCGTCGACGGATCCGCCGGTGGCGGCGTGGATCAGGCGTGCCAGGCGGGGGGCGAAGGTGCGCACGACCTCGTCGAAGGCGGCGTTGCCGCACGTGGCGATCACGTCCCGGTGGAACCGCACGTCCAGCGCGGAGAACGCCGCGAGGTCGCCGGCGTCCAGGGCGGCGCGCTGCTGCTCCAGGTTGGCGGTGAGCGTGGCGACGAGGGGCCCGACGGCGTCGGGCCGCGCGACGACCGTGGCGAGGGCGGTGGACTCGAGGAGGCCGCGCAGGGCCGTGAGGTCGGCCACGGTCTGCGGCGTGAGGGCCTGCACGGCCGCGCCCTTCTTGGGGAGGAGCCGCACCAGGCCCCAGCGCTCGAGCTGGAGGAGGGCCTCCCGGGCCGGCGTCCGGGAGATGCCGGCCTCCGTGGAGAGCTGGACCTCGGTGAGCATCTCCCCCGCGGCGATCTCACCGCGGACGATGCGCCAGGCGACGTCGTGGGCCAGGCGGCCGGCAGCCGTGGCACGACTGCCCCATAAGGGGTCGGAGAGTGGAGACATGCGGGCCAGAATAATCGGATGCATGCATGGATGTATGCATTGTGTCGGACTCGGAAGGGGTCCGGGTGGGGAGGCGCCCATGATGCCGGCGCCCACCCTCGCCCCATGACCGTCGCCATCACCCGTCTCGACCCCGCCGGCGCGGACCGCGCGGAGCTCATTGCGCTGCTCACCGGCAACGCGTGGCCCTTCCCTGTGCGCCCCACGTCACCCGGCCGGTGGCGAAGGAGGCCATCGAGGACGGCGGCAGGCACCACACACTGTCGGGTCACCAGCTCCCGATGTAGTCCTCCGGGCCGAGGAGACCCTGGGTGTCCGCCCAGGCTCCCCAGCGGTCGAGGAGGAGGGGGATGGCCTGGTCCTCCCACCAGGGCAGATGGACGAGGCCCTGACTCATGCCTCCGCGGTTGAACCGCTCCACGTTGACCTTGTCCTCGTCGTAAGGCTCGGCCCCCTCAAGGGAGCGATTGAGCGCATCGCGCAGGAGCCGGCCGAGTTCATACTCACTGGTGGGCATGGGGGTGTCGTCGAGCCGTTCAGCGAGCTCCTCCCAGAGACCGACGCTTCCCCGCAGCCCGTACTGGCTGGGGCGGCGGCGGAACAAGTAGCCGACGGTCGCGCGCGCCGACGAATGGACTTCCACCACGTCCACACCGCGCTTCGCCTGCTCCGCCAGGCCCGTGCGGGCCTTCCGGATGCGCTGGCGGAGCAGCTGTGCTTCGGGGCTGGTGCCGCCGTAGGTGAGGTTCAACGGCGGGGTGTGCGCGTCGATCACAGGCTTCTCAATGCCCCCGAGCGGTGTCACTTCCGCGAACCCGGCGGGTGTCTGCCACACGCGGACGGCGAGGTGACGGCGCATCCAGGTGGTCAGCTGCTCGCCGCTCTCCGGGGTGAGGGAGAATCGACCCGCGGAAGCGACGGCGACCGGCTCCAGGTCCAGCCGATCCACCAGGAGTGCGGCCAGAGTGCGGCGCAGAGTGGAGTGCGCGGTGCCGCCGCCCGCGAAATGCTTGCGTTCCAGGCGGGCCCGCAGGCTGCCCTCGGCCTTGCCGATGTAAAGCACATCGCTTCGACTGACAGACGTGTCCAATCGCAGCTCGGCTCGCACCGCGTCTGGATCCTGCGCGACAACCGCGTACAGCCCGGTCGAATCCGGCACGACCTCGCCGCCACCCCCGCCGATGACCACACCGCCGTCCTCGACGCGTGCGAACAGCTGGGGACCGTTCTGCAGAGCATGGGAAGCGGCCTCGATGAACCCCACCTTGGTGGTCATGCCAATGTCCTCTCTTCGTCCGGGACATCCACCCCGGCTACGCCTCGAGCCTACGGAGGGCCTTGGACACGGTAGGCGCCCTGGCGATAGATCGCTGACCCCTCACCGCGCCAGGATCCACCGGTCCTCGGGGTCGAAGACGTGGAGGTCGTCGCATGCGAAGCCGCGCAGCCACGGGACGTGGTCCACGACACGCAGGTACAGGCCGCGGTGCACACCGGACTCGTCGCCGATCAGCTGCTCAGCGGACACGTTCATCCCGACGCCAACCGCGCACAGGCGGGCGGGGCTTCATGCCTCGTCGGGCGCCCGGTCCTCCGCGTCGGCGATGACGTCCTCCAGAGCCTGCAGGTGGGGCTCGGCGTCGTCCCCGGCGCCCAGGTCGGCCAGCGCGAGGCGGAGGGCCTCGAGCAGCTCGCCGGCCTCCGGGTCCGCGGCGGCGGAACTCCAGCTCTCCCGCCAGGGCTCCTGGGTGGCGTCCTGCTGCTGGAGGAAGATGAGCCGCTCGACGTCGTCGGCCGGGATCTTGAGTTCCTCACCCCACGCCTGCATGGTCTCCACGTACGTGGCGTACTTGCGGGGGTAGGTCCAACCGCCGCCGATCCGGACGTCGACGTCCTTCGCATGCTCGGCGAACCAAGCGCGCACCACGGAGTCGAGGACGGGGGCGATGTCGGACTCCCGGTGGGCCTTGGTGAGGAAGTAGAGGTACTTGGTGCCGAAGGCCGCGCCGAGGTGCTTGAGGCAGCCGACCCCGCTCTTGCGCTGCTGCCGGATGTGCTCGAAGGCCGCGGGCCCGCCCTGCTCGAGGGTGATGCGGGTGACGTCGGCGAGCTGCTCCTCAAACCCGGGCTGCGCCATGATGCGCTCCACCCGGGAGGGGCCGTAGCCGACCCGTCCGTATCCCCACACCATCGCGGCGATGAAGGCGTCCCGCTGCACGGCGCGGTCCTCGGCGGTCACCTTCGCGGCGTAACCGGTGACGACGGCGCGGGTCAGCGGCTCGCGCTCGAGGCAGGCGGGCAGGTCGGGCACGTGGGCCGTCCAGTGATCGAAGGACCAACGCGTGGGCTCGTCGGCGGGCCTGCCGGCGGCAGCCCACGCATCGAATGAGCGCTGGAGGGCAGGGGGTACGGCGGCAGCGGGGATACTCGTCATGGCCACAGCGTAGGCCCAGCGGCGGAACGGGAGGCATGTGCCTTCAGTTCCGGCCCGGCCCGCCGCTCCCCTCCGCGATGGCGGTCAGACGGTCCACGTGGGCGGCCCAGCGGTCGGCGCCCCACACGGGCAGGTTGTTCCCCGGGGCGCGCAGGCCGGCCTGCCCGTCGATCTGCTCCCGCAGGATGTCCGCGTGGCCGGCGTGCCGGGCCTCGTCCAGGGCGACGTGCGCGATGATCTGCGCGAGCGTGACCTCCGCCTTGTCGTCGGGCCACCACGCCACCCGCCCGTGGGCGTCGGCGCCGAGGGCCGTGATGGTCGCGTCCGCGTGTGCGAAGCAGCGGCGGGCGAACTCGAGGACGTCCTCGAGGGACTCCCCCTCGGCGGCGAACATGTCCACGTTGTCCTCCTCCGACTGCCCCGCCGCCGCCCAGGGCAGCTGCACCTCCGCGGGGCGGTCGAACGTCTCGCCGAAGTACTCCAGCTCGACGACGGCGGCGTGCTTGACCAGTCCCAGCAGGTTGGTGCCGGTGGGAGTGCGCGGCAGGCGGGCGTCGCGCTCGCTGAGGCCCTCGAGCTTCTGCAGGAGGGCCGCACGCTGGCGGCGCAGCCCGTCGTGGAGGATCTGCTTGTGGTCCATGAGGTGATCCTGCCCCAGAGCAATCAGGCCGCGAACCCCCGCACGAGCTCCGCCACCCGCTCCGGCGCGTCCAGGTGCACGTCGTGCCCCGCGCCGGGCACCTGCACGTGCCGCACATCCGGGCGCCGACGCCGCATCTCGTCCAGCTCTCCGGCGGGCACGTACCCGTTCTCCCCGGTGATCAGCAGGGTTGGCGCGGCGATCTGCCCCCATTCCTCCCACCGGGGCCGCTCGTGGACGGGCCGCAGGGCGGCCTCCAGCACGTCGACGTCGAAGCGTGGCACCCAGCCGACGTCGACGTCCCGGGTGGAGCGCGGGGAGGGCGCGGTTGCGGGCGGCCCCGCCCCTGACTGGCCGTTGCGCACCGCGCGCCTGTGACTGGCCGTTGCGCACCGCGCGCCTGACGCTGCGCCCACACCGGGAGGACGACCTCGGCTGGCCCTGGCGGATCGGTGTCTCTGGTGGTGGGGAACGTGGGCATGCCCGTGGGGACGTGATCCTGTGGCTGACGGACCGCGAGTCATCCCGCGGGCCTCACCTCGTGTGTTCGCCTGACCATGGCCGGGGCACTCCATACGGCACTGAGGCTGGTCAACCCTGTAGACCGCCCCCGTCAACCCCGCCGGCCCGCACGCGCGGCGAACTCGTCCAGACAGGCGAGCACCTCGGTGGCCAGCCACACCCGGTTCCGACGCTGGCTGGAGACCGGCTGCAGCACACCGGCCTCGACAAGCTGGTCCACGGCCCGCTGGGTGGCCGGGCGCGAGACACCCAGCACCTGGGCCAGGTGGTCCACGGTCACGGCGGGTTGCGCGATGATCACCGCGAGCGCCCGCCAGACCGCCGCGTCCCGCCGGGCGGTGAGCCGCTCGCGCCAGCCGGTCAGGGCCTCGTCCAGGTCCGCGACGAGCTCTCGGCCGTTGCCGACGGCGGCCAGGGCGGCCTGTGCGAAGCGGCGCACGATGGGCGCGGGGTCGCCGTCGCGGTAGGCGGTGAGGGCGTCGAAGTATCCGGCCGTGTCCGTGAGGAGTCCCGCGGAGAGGGGCACCCCCATACGGGTGATCGCGCCGGCCCGGTGCAACACGGCGTGCACGAGGACGCGCCCGGTGCGGCCGTTGCCGTCCGCGAACGGGTGGATGGTCTCGAACTGGGCGTGCGCGATGGCGGCCTGCACGAGGGCGGGTACGTCCGTGCGTCGCAGGTAGGCGAAGAGATCGTCCATCCCGGCACGCAGGCGCTCCGGGTGGGGCGGGACGAACTGCGCCGTGTGCGGCGTGGGCGCCCCGCCCCCGATCCACCCCTGCGCATCGCGGTAGGCGCCCGGCCGGGCATGCTCCTGACCGTCCATGAGGGCACGATGGGCGGCCAGCAGGGCGGGCTCGTCGAGGTCGGCGGCCAGCCGGGAAGCAGCGCCCATGGCCCTCACGTTCGCCGCCACGAGCGTTGCGTTCGGGCGGGTGCGTTCGCCGAGAGTCGCCAGGGCGAGGGCTCGCGCGCCCGCGGTGATGTGCTCGATCTGCGAGGAGGACGCGGGCTCAGTGCGCAGGAGCACCGCGTCGATCGGGGCGATCTCGCCGGTGAGCCCCGGGAGGGCGTGGCTGATCTCGGCGTCGAAGCGCACGACGGCGGCCGTCGCCTCCTCGACCTCGGTCGCCAGATCGGAGGGCAGGTCGAGCCCGAGTCGGGCGATGCGGGCCGGGAGCGCGGCTCGATACGGGCCCGAGGCGCGCACGCGAGCGCTGCGGGAGCGCAGCCCGGCGTCATCCGGGCCCGCGGCCCAGGGGCGCTCTTCCCAGCCGACGGCCCACGGGGTCGGGCGCGGATCGTTGCTCATGCCGCCACCTTACGCAACGTTATGTCTAGAGAGTTGCGTACTTCTGGGCGTCGTGAGGTGGAAAGCCGTCTGCCCCGGGCCCGATGCTCCGAGGCGAGCATCGCGTAAGTGACGCCGTCCACCCAGCCGCGGGTGCGGTGCAGTGACTCCTCCTTGAAGGTGCCCTCGTGGCGCAGGCCGACCTTCTCCATCACGCGCAGGATGGGCGCGTTGTCCGCGAAGGCGTGAGCCTCCACGGGTCGGACGCCGAGGCCTGCGAAGGCGAGGTCCAACAGGGCACAGGCCAGCTCGGTGGCGCGGCCCCGGCCGGCGTGGGCCTGGGCTATGGTCCAGCCGATCTCGGCCTGCGCGTCCCGGGCTTCCTCGCGCGGTGCGCCGCGAGGTCGAGGAGGGGCGTGGCCATGGGGTCACGGCAACGGGCGGCGGTGACGTCCCCTCCCCTACTCTCGGCCCCATGGACGTCACCTTCACTCCGCTCGACCCGGCAGGCGCCGACCGGGACGCGCTCGTCGCCCTGCTCACCGAGAACGCGTGGCCGTTCCACACGCGCCCGCGCGTCACCCGGCCGGAGGCGGAGAAGGCCGTCGATGGCGGCGCCTGGGAGGATGAGGACCACCGCACCTTCTGGATCGAGCATCCCGAGCACGGCCGCGTCGGCGTGGTGCGCCTGGAGGACCTCACGGACCCCACCCCCTTGTTCGACCTGCGCGTGGCGGAGCGGTTCCGCGGGCGCGGGCTCGGCGCGCAGATCCTCACCGCGCTCACCCGGCGCGTCTTCGAGACGATGCCCGCGGTGGACCGCTTCGAGGGCCAGACCCGCGAGGACAACGTCCCCATGCTGCGCACCTTCCGCCGGGCCGGCTGGGTCAAGGAGGCGCACTACCGGCGCGGCTGGCCCGTGGACGGCGGCGAGCCGTTCGCGTCCGTGGCCTACGCAATGTTGCGCCAGGACTGGGCGTCCGGCACGACGACGCCGGTCCCCGCCGACGTCGACGCCCCGCCTCCGGCGGGGCGCAAGGAGGGCGCGGCTGCGGGCGGCCGCGCCCCTGACTGGCCGTTGCCCACCGCGCGGCTGACGCTGCGGCCGCACCGGGAGGACGACTTCGGCTGGTTGCAGGAGATGTACACGCAGCCCGAGGTGGTGCGCCACCTGCTGGACGAGCCCTGGGACGAGGCGACCGCGCGGGCGAAGCTGGCCAAGCGGATCACGTGGGACGACCTCGGCGGCCCGTCCGGGGCGGTGTCCCTGGTGGTGGAGCACGCGGGCGTCCCCGTGGGTGACGTGATCCTGTGGCTGACGGACCGCGAGCGCGGTGTCGCGGAGATCGGCTGGGCACTGGATCCGCGACATGCCGGTCAAGGCTTCGCCCGGGAGGCCGCGGCTGCGCTGCTGGACCTGGGGTTCGAGACGTCTGGCCTGCACCGGGTAGTGGCACAGATGGATGCCCGCAACACGGCGTCCGCCCGACTGGCCGAGATGCTCGGGATGCGTCGAGAGGCACACCACCGGCAGGACCTGTGGAGCAAGGGCGAGTGGACGGACACCCTCGTCTACGCGATGCTCGCGAGCGACCGGGGGGTGAGGGGCCATCTATGACGACGAACGGACTTCTACGCTCACCCCATGCAGCTCGAGACCGTGAGGGGGTGGACTCGCGAGGCTCACCAGGTGTGCGGACCGAGGTCCTCGAGGATCTCCAGGTCGAGAGGCCACTCGTCAGGGCGGGGAGTCTCGGGGAGCACCGGCTCGTAGGCGCCGACGTAGACGACCTCCCCCAAGCCGAGGCCGGTGGCCTCCTCTGGCTCAAGGATCGTCAGGTCAGCGTGGCCGGGGACGCGGTCGATCTCGGCGAGCCGCCCCGAGGGCCACACCTCGTGTGCCGCCCTCACCACGGCCCGCACACGACGCAACGGGATCGACCCGGCGGGGCTGCCGTCGTCGTGATGGGTGACGACCCAGCCTGCAGAGGCCAGGGGCCCAGCCTGACTCACTCCCCGGGAGGGCAGCAGGATCAGCTCGTGGACTTCCCCCACGGCGATCGAGTCACCGCAGCATTCCTGCTCCCAGTCCGAGAGCGAGGCGCGGCCGACGGCGCCGACGGTGATGTCCATGGTCGGAGTGTAGGGGCGGGGCCTCACCCGAGGGCACGCGTCACCCGAGGCGCTCCGCCCTCGTTCCAGCGGAACAGGGTGAGGTGCCACAGCCCGAGGAGCGTGTGGGACGAGCCACCTCCACGCGCGCCGACGTGCCGCTGTTCGAGCGGCTCGGGTTCCGCGAGACCGTACCCGACGCGTGCATACCCGCGGCCCGGGAGTGACATCATGGACCTCGGCTCGTGCTGATACTGGGTATCGTGAGCCACGCCACTACACTGTGCTTCCACTGATAAAGGAGCAACCCCCCATGCCGACCCTGCGAACCGTCCCCCTCTCCGCCGCCACGCGGGAGGACCACCTCGCCCGCCTCCGGGCCACCAGCCCGGAGGCCCCCCTCGACATCCTGGTCGTGGGCGGCGGCTCCACCGGCGTGGGCGCCGCGTTCGACGCGGCCACCCGCGGCCTCGACGTGGGCATCGTCGAGGCCCGCGACTGGGCCTCCGGGACCTCGTCCCGCTCCTCCCGCCTCATGCACGGTGGCCTGCGCTACCTCGAGATGCTGGACGTCAAGCTGGTGTACGAGGCGCTGCGGGAGCGCGACCTGCTGCTCACCCAGACCGCGCCCCACCTGGTGCGTCCCCTGCGCTTCGTCTTCCCGTTCTTCCACAAGGTGATCGACCGCGGCTTCATCGGCGCCGGCGTCACCATGTACGACGCCATGCAGTCGCTCGGCCGCCGCCGCGCGATGGGCGCGCACCGCCATCTCAGCCGCCGCTCCATGGCCGCGACCTTCCCCTCCCTCGACGACGAGAAGATCGTCGGCGCGGTGGAGTACGCCGACGCCCAGTTCGACGACGCCCGCCTGGCCATGATGCTCGTGCGATCCGCCGTGGACCACGGCGCCGTGGCCGCCAACTACACCGCCGTCACCGGCTACCTGCGCGGCGACGACGGCCGTGTGCAGGGCGTGCGTGTCCGCGAGGAGACCTCCGGCGAGGAGTTCGACGTGCACGCGCGCGCCGTCATCCTGGCCGGGGGCGTGTGGACCCAGGAGCAGCAGGAGCTGGCCGGGGCCGACGGCGGCCTCGAGGTGCTCGCCTCCAAGGGCGCCCACATCACCGTCCCGCGCGACCGCATCCGCGCCGACGCCGCCACCGGCGTGATCACCAAGACGGAGAAGTCCGTGCTGTTCCTCATCCCGTGGGACGAGTACTGGGTGATCGGCACCACGGACACCCCGTGGGCGGAGGACGTGGCCCATCCGGCCACCACCGCGGACGACATCGACTACATCCTCGAGCACGCCAACGCGGTGCTGAAGGAGGACCTCACGCGAGACGACGTGATCGCCACGTACGCCGGCCTGCGCCCGCTCCTGCAGCCGGTCACCGGATCCGACGGCGGCTCCACCAAGATCTCCCGTGAGCACACCGTCACCGAGGTGGCCCCCGGCCTCACCGCCGTGGCCGGCGGCAAGTGGACCACGTACCGGGCCATGGCCGAGGACGTCGTGGACTTCGTGGTGCGCGAGACCCACCCGACCCGTCCCAGCCTCACCGAGCACATCCCCGTGCTCGGCGGCCTCGGCTACTCGGAGATCGAGGCGGAGGCGGACCGCATCGCCGCCGACTACGGCCTGGACGAGGCCCGCGTGGACCGGCTCCTGTTCCGCTACGGCACCGTGCTGCGCCACGTGCTCGACCTGATCGACGCCGACCCGTCCCTGAGCGTCCCTCTCGCCGAGGCGCCGCGCTACCTGCGCGCCGAGATCGTCCACGCCGCCCGGGCCGAGGGCGTCGTCCACCTGGACGACGTCATCGAGCGCCGCACGCGCCTGTCCACCGAGGTCCGTGACCGCGGCGTCGCGGCGGCCGCGGAGATCGCGTCCCTCGTGGCCCCCGAGCTGGGCTGGGATGAAGAGCGCATCGCCGGTGAGATCCGGGCGTACAAGGACCTCGTCGCCGCCCGCCTCCGCGGCGAGACCGCCCACGACGACGTCACCGCCGCCGCCGCGCTCGCAGCTGCCGACGCCGCCCCCGTCCACGGAAAGGAGCCCGTCCATGGGCACGATCTTCCTGCATGAGATCGCCGGCACGGCCATCCTCCTCCTGCTCGGCGTCGGCGTCGTCGCCAACGTCGTCCTGACGAAGACCAAGGGCAACGGCGGAGGCTGGCTGCTCATCAGCTTCGGCTGGGGGCTGGGCGTCTTCGCGGGCGTCTACGTCGCTGCCGCGACCGGTGCGCACCTGAACCCCGCCGTGACCGTCGGCCTGCTCGTCAGCGGCGCCGAGGAGTACGCCCCCGGCATCGCCGTGACCCTCGGCACCACGCTCGCGTACTTCGCGGCGCAGCTGATCGGCGCCTTCCTCGGCGCGGCCCTGGCCTGGCTGGCCTACCGCGACCACTACCAGGCGGAGACGGACCAGGGCGCGATCCTGGGCACGTTCGCCACAGGTCCCGAGATCCGCAACCCGCTGTGGAACATGGTCACCGAGGTGATCGCCACGTTCGTCCTGGTGTTCGTGATCCTGCTCTTCGGCTCCACCCCCTCCGGGCTCGGCCCGCTCGCGGTGGCCCTGCTCGTCGTCGCGATCGGCGCGAGCCTGGGCGGCCCCACGGGGTACGCCATCAACCCGGCGCGCGACCTGGGCCCCCGCCTGTTCCACGCCGTCGCGCCGATCCGGCACAAGGGCGGCTCGGACTGGGGCTACGCCTGGGTGCCGATCGTCGGCCCGCTCGTCGGCGCCGTCCTGGCCGGCCTCGCCGCGCCTCTGTTCGTCTGAGCGGTCTGCCCGTCCAACCCCGGCGGGCACGTTCCCCTGCGGGAACGTGCC
>NZ_KV825106.1:0-1985 GCF_001816085.1 Micrococcus sp. HMSC31B01 | reverse complement strand
CGGAGCGCCTGGACCAGGCCGAGGCGGACCTCGCCGACGGCCGCGCCGAGCTGGAGGACGGCCGCGTCGAGGCCGAGCGCGGCGAGCGCACCCTGGCCCTCGCGGAGGACTTCCGCACCGTGTCCGAGGACGGCAGCACCGCCGTCGGGATCGTCACCTTCACCACGCCGACCCTGGACGTGACCGCCGAGGACAAGGAGGCGGTCACCGGCGCCCTCACCGGCGCGGACATCGACGGCGTCGCCGTGCATCCCTCCCAGGAGCTCAACGCCACCGTGTCCTCCCTGCTGGGCCCGGGCGAGGTCGTGGGCCTCGTGGTCGCCGCGATCGTGCTGGTGGTCATGCTCGGCACCCTCGTGGGCGCGGGCCTGCCGCTGGTCAATGCGCTGGTGGGCGTGGGCGTGGGCGCCGCCGGGGCGCTCGCGTTCTCCTCCGCCGTGGAGATGATCTCCGTGACCCCGGTGCTCGGGGTGATGCTGGGCCTGGCCGTGGGCATCGACTACGCGCTGTTCATCGTCAACCGACACCGCCATGAGCTGCGTCGCGGCACGAGCCTGCACGAGTCGATCGCCCTGGCCACCGGCACCTCCGGCAACGCCGTGGTGTTTGCCGGCATCACCGTGATCGTCGCCCTCGTGGGCCTGAACGTCACCGGCATCCCGTTCCTGGGCCTGATGGGCACCGTGGGCGCGGTCTGCGTGGCCGTGGCCGTGCTGGTGGCCGTCACCCTGACCCCGGCCCTGCTCTCCCTGGCCGGGATGCGGATCCTCTCGAAGAAGGAGCGGGCCCGCCTCGCCGACGAGGGTCCCGCCTCCGTCGCCGAGGGCTCCGCCGCCGTGCGCCGCGCCGGGCGCCGCTCGACCATGTCCACCCCGGCCGCGATCGCCTCGGCCCTGGCGGCCGTCGCCCTGCTGGTGCTCGTGGCCCTGCCGGTCGGCTCGATGCGCCTGGGCCTGCCGGACGGCGGGTCCGAGCCGGAGGGCTCCGACTCGCAGGTTGCGTACGAGCTCACCGCCGAGAAGTTCGGCGAGGGCTACAACGGCCCGCTCGTGGTGACCGTGGACCTGCCCGCCGGCCTGGACGAGGACGCGGCCGAGGACGCCCGCCTGGCGGTGGGCGAGCAGCTCGCCGGCCTCGAGCACGCGCACGCCGTGGTGCCCGCGGGCTTCAACGAGGACCGCACCGTCACCATGTTCCAGGTGCTGCCCGAGGAGGGCCCGAACGCCGTCTCCACCGAGGAGCTGGTGCGCGAGCTGCGCGCCACCGAGCCGGCCGGCGAGGCCTCCAACCTCGGCGTGGCCGGCATGACCAGCGGGTTCATCGACGTCTCGGAGAAGCTCTCCGACGCCCTGCCCCTCTACCTGGGCGTGGTGGTGGGCCTGTCCCTGCTGATCATGGTGCTGGTGTTCCGCTCGATCCTGGTGCCGCTGATCGCCACCGGCGGGTTCGTGCTCTCCATGTTCGCCGCCATGGGCGGCGTGGTGGCCATCTACCAGTGGGGCTGGCTCGGCTCGGTGTTCGGGGTCCACAACCCCGGCCCCGTGCTCAGCTTCCTGCCGACCATCATGATCGGCGTGCTGTTCGGCCTGGCCATGGACTACCAGCTGTTCATCGCCTCCGGCATGCGCGAGGCCTACGCCCACGGCCTGCCCGCCCGCCAGGCCGTGCTGACCGGCCTGCGCTCGGGCCGGGCCGTCGTGATCGCCGCGGCGATCATCATGATCTCCGTGTTCGGCGGGTTCATCTTCGCCCACGACGCGATGATCCGCCCGATGGGCTTCGGCCTGGCCTTCGGCGTGCTGCTGGACGCGTTCGTGGTGCGCCTGCTCCTGATGCCGGCGCTGATGCACCTGCTCGGCGAGAAGGCGTGGTGGCTGCCGCGCTGGCTCGACCGGATCATGCCGGACGTGGACGTGGAGGGCGCCCAGCTCGAGCGCGGCCACGCCCCCGCCGCCGAGGCCGCGTCCGCCCCGGCTCCCGAGGCC
>NZ_KV825105.1:0-1264 GCF_001816085.1 Micrococcus sp. HMSC31B01 | reverse complement strand
CGTCCGGACCGAATGAAGGGGGCGGCTCACTCTAGCAGCGGCGCCAGGTCTTAGCGTCCCGAGCGCCAGATCTTCGCCATCTTCTCCGCCGCCGCGGGGTCCACCGAGGCCCCCAGAAGCTGTCCATGCGGGGTCGGGGCAAGTCGCCGTTCGCGGTGGAACAGCTCAGAGTGGTTGATGTCCTGCACGCCGCGGTTCCACAGGTGCAGTTTGGACTCGTAGGTGAAGCTGCCCCTCATGGATGCCAGCCGCTGGGGGTCGGTGACCCAGGCGTACTTGGACGAGTCGTTGAGCTGGTGATCGACAGCGCGTGTGACGGCGGCGGCGACCCAGTCGGCGAACTGCACGTTGGAGCTCAGCGAACTGTCCACGTGCATGGGCGGTTCCACGATGCACCGCATCTCCGGAAAGTCGCCGGCTCGGCTGAAGATGTGGGCATACATCGATGCAACGCGTTCGACTCGCGTCTTCTCATTGATTTGATCGATGATCACCATGAGGTTATGTCCGTGATGGTGGGCATGGCGGGCCAGACGGTTCAGAGTCTCTCGCATGGCGTCGGCTTCGCGTTTCTCGACGTCGAGGCCGATCTGCTGGGGCGTCCCACGCTGCTTCTCGTCGGCGTAGTAGAACAGCTTGCCGCCGTGGTCGACGACGACGGACCGCACGAGCGCATCGAACACGCGGAGCTGCTGCGGAAAGCGCGCGGGGGTATCCGGCCGGAACAGATTGGCCCCCTTGAACTCCCACCGTCCGGGGTGTTTCGCTCGGTCGATCTCCGAGGCGAACAGCTGACGCTTCAGTGCGGTGAACTTCGCTCTAAAGCCTCGTGCGGCAGACTCCGGCATGACGAATCCGGCATAACCGAAGGCTGGGCTTGTCCGGAAGCGAGGATGGTCCGGGCCGACGTAGGCGCCCGGCTCGCCGATCTCGTCGATGTACGCCAGCAGCATCTGACCATTGTGCAGGGCACAGCGGACACTGCAGACAAGCGCAGAGGCCCACGCAAGCGTGGGCCTCTCGAATTGGTGCTCGGGGCACTGTCTCAGCCCTAGCTACCACACGCGAGCGTACTCGCGCGCGCAGAGCATAGGCAAGTGTGGTTGTGTATGATCCGTCGCCCTGTCGGGTCGCTGCGGGGTCGGAATGGGTCCCGTCCAGCGGCCCGCCCCCACCATTCGAAGGACCCCATGACCACCCCCGCCACGCGCGGCGCTGCCTCGGCGCCCCACCGCTCTCCCCAGAACCTCTCGAACTTCGTGTG
>NZ_KV825104.1:0-3659 GCF_001816085.1 Micrococcus sp. HMSC31B01 | reverse complement strand
CCCGCCGGACCCGCCGTGCCGGCGTCGTGGCGGCCCGGCGCCGGCTGGGCGCGCTGCTGGCGGCGCTGGACGTCCCCGACTGAGGCCGGGAGGCTCAGGTGCGGTGCACGTCGAAGACGCCGTCGATGCGGCGCACCGCGTCGATCACGTGGCCGAGGAACCGGGGGTCGCCCATCTCGAAGACGAACCGGCTCATCGCCACGCGGTCGCGGGTGGTGTTCACGGAGGCCGAGAGGATGTACACGTGGTTCTCGGAGAGGACCCGTGTGACGTCGGAGAGCAGCGACTTGCGGTCCAGCGCCTCGATCTGGATCTCCACCAGGTAGACGGTGTCCCGCGACGGCGCCCAGCTGACCGGGGTGCGGCGCTCCGGCTCCTGCGCGAGCAGGGTCGCCAGGTTGGGACAGTCGACCCGGTGCACGGAGACCCCGGAGCCGCGGGTGACGAACCCGTCGATGGCGTCCGGCGGCACCGGGTTGCAGCACCGTGCCAGCTTGGCCATGACGCCGCCGTCGCCGTCCACGAGCACGCCGGCGTCGTTGGTGGCCCGCGCGGGGGCGCGCCGCGACTGGGCCGGGACCAGCTCCTGCAGGTGCACCTCGCCGACGGTCAGCTCGCCCTCCGGCTCGGCCTGCGTCGGCGTCGGCGGAGCGAGGCGCTCCGCGACGCGTTCCTGCACGGACTGGGCGGACACGTGGCCGTCGCCGAGGGCCACGAACAGCCCGTCGAGGTCCGCGTAGCCGAGATCCGTGGCCACCTGCACCAGCTCCTCGCCGCCGAGCACCTGCTGCACGGCCATGCCGGCCTTGCGCAGCTGACGGGTCAGCGACTCGCGTCCCCGGTCGGCCTGCTCGTCGCGGCGCTGCGTGGCGAAGTGGTGACGGATCTTGGACCGGGCGCGCGGCGAGACCACGAAGCCCAGCCAGTCCCGGCTCGGCCCCGCGTCCTCGGCGCGCGAGGTGAAGACCTCCACGGTGTCGCCGTGGCTGAGCGGCGTGGACAGCGGGACGAGCTTGTCGTTGACCCGGGCGCCGATGGTGCGGTGGCCGACGTCGGTGTGGATGGCGTAGGCGAAGTCCACGGGCGTGGAGCCCGCCGGCAGGGTGCGGATCTCCCCCTTCGGCGTGAAGACGTACACCTCGTCCGCCCCGATCTGGGTGCGCAGCGAGGCGAGGAACTCGTCCGGGTCCCGGGTGTCCGCCTGCCAGTCCATCACCGAGCGCAGCCAGGCCGGCGTGGCCTGCACCGGCGCCTGGCCGGCGGCCTGGGCCTTGTACCGCCAGTGCGCGGCGACGCCGTACTCGGCCTGGCGGTGCATCTCCTGCGTGCGGATCTGGATCTCCACCGGCTTGCCGCCCGGCACCATCACCGTGGTGTGCAGGGAGCGGTACATGTTCAGCTTCGGGACCGCGATGTAGTCCTTGAACCGGCCCGGGACCGGGTTCCAGCGCGCGTGGATGACGCCGAGCACGGCGTAGCAGTCACGCACGGAGTCCACGAGCACCCGGATGCCCGTGAGGTCGTGGATGTCGTCGAAGTCCTTCCCGCGCGTCACCATCTTCTGGTAGATCGAGTAGTAGTGCTTCGGCCGTCCGGTGACGGTCGCCCGGATCCGGTGCTCGCGCAGGTGCTCCTCGATCACGGTGCGCAGCGCCGCGATGTGCTTCTCCCGCTCCGGGTTGCGCTCCCCCACGAGGCGCACGATCTCCGCGTACATCTTGGGCTTGAGGGCGGCGAAGGAGAGGTCCTCGAGCTCCCACTTGACGGTGTTCATGCCGAGCCGGTGGGCCAGCGGGGCGTAGATGTCCAAGGTCTCCTGGGCCTTGCGGGCGCTGGACTCCGGGGAGACGTACCGCCACGTCCGCGCGTTGTGCAGCCGGTCGGCGAGCTTGATGAGCAGGACGTTCACGTCCTGGGCCATCGCGATGACCATCTTGCGCACGGTCTCGGCCTGCGCCGCGGCGCCGTAGGTCACCTTGTCCAGCTTGGTCACGCCGTCCACGAGGAGGGCGACCTCGGAGCCGAAGTCGGCGCGGAGGCGCTCCAGGGAGTAGTCCGTGTCCTCGACGGTGTCGTGCAGCAGGGCCGCCAGGAGCGTCGGGCCCGTCACGCCGATCTCGGCGAGGATCGTGGCGACCGCGACGGGGTGGGTGATGTACGGGTCCCCGGAGCGCCGCATCTGCCCCTCGTGTGCCGCGCGGGCGACCTCGAAGGCGCGGACGATCTCGGCCAGCTCGGTCTTGGTGGCTCGCTGCCGCACGGTGCGCATCAGCGGCTCGAGCAGGGGCGAGTACTCGGTGGCGTGCCGGCCGGTCAGGCGTGCGATCCGGCTGCGGGGCCGGACCGGGGCGGGACGGGCCGGGGCGGGACGGGCCGGGGCGGGAGTGGGGTCCTGCTCGCTCATGGGCCACGCCTCCTGACTCGTGCGGCCCCGACCGCTCCGGCCGGGATGATCGGCGAGTCTACCCGCGCCCGTCCCACCCCGCCCCAGGAAGACCACCGGGGCCGCAGCGGCTCCGTCAGAGTCGCGCGCCGTCGTCCCAGGGGGCGACGTCGGGATCGGTGACCGCCTCTGAGGCACGCTCCCGGGCGGCGCGGGCCGCGGCCCGGGCGTCGTGGTCGCGCACGTCCGGGTCGTTGCGGCGCAGCAGGGCGTACAGCGGCGCCTGGAGGAACAGGGTGGACAGGGTGCCCACGATGATGCCCACGAACAGCGCGAGCGCGATGTCCCGCAGCGTGCCGGCACCGAGCAGCCCCGCGCCGATGAACAGGATCGAGCCGACCGGCAGGATGCCGACGACGGAGGTCGTGATGGACCGGACGAGCGTCTGGTTCACCGCGAGGTTCACGTTCTCGACGAAGGAGCGCTCCGGGTCCTCCTCGGCCCCGATCGTGTTCTCGCGGATCTTGTCGAAGACCACCACGGTGTCGTAGAGCGCGTACGACAGGATCGTGAGGAAGCCGATGATGGCCGACGGCGTGATCTCGAAGCCGGTGGCGCCGTAGATGCCGGCGGTCAGCGCGACCACGTAGAGCATGCCGAGCACGGCGGCCAGGGACATCTTCCAGGTGCGGAAGTACACGGCCATGAACAGGGTCACGAGCACCACGAAGATCACCAGGCCGATCAGGGCCTGCTGCGACACCGCGGCGCCCCAGGTCGGCCCCACGAAGGTCGAGGTCACCTGGTCCTGGCCGACGCCGTAGGCCTCCTGCAGGTTCGCGGCCACGGCTCGGGTCTGGGCGTCGTCGAGCTGCTCGGTCTGGACGCGCACGGTGCCCGGGGCGACGTTCGTGACGGTGGCGTGGCCGTCGGCCAGCACGTCGGTCACGGCGCGCTCGCCCGCGGCCACGTCGGTGGAGGCCGTCTGCGAGACGGTGAACTCGGAGCCGCCCCGGAACTCGATGCCGAGGTTGAAGCCACCGCGGAGGGCGGTCAGGCCGCCGGCGAGGACGAGCAGCAGGGCGGCGAGGGCGAACCACCGCCGCCAGCGCTGGATGAACGGGTAGGAGATGCGGCCCGAGTAGAGGGCGTTGCCCCAGTCGGCGAAGCGGTTCACTGGTCCTCCTCCTGGCGGCGTCGCTCGGCGCGGCGTCGCTCGGCGATCGTCATGGGCGGCGCGGTGCGCGAGCGGCGGCCGCCCCCCCGGGCGGACGAG
>NZ_KV825103.1:0-4357 GCF_001816085.1 Micrococcus sp. HMSC31B01 | reverse complement strand
CCGAGGAGCTGCCGGGCTTCCGCATCGAGCCGCCGGCCGACGTCGCGCCCGCTGCGACCGCGGCCCCGAGCGGGAACGGCAAGCCGACCCCCGCGCCGCCGTCGACGTCCGCGGAGACCAGCCGCCTCAACGACCGCTACCACTTCGAGACGTTCGTGATCGGCTCGTCCAACCGGTTCGCGCACGCCGCCGCGAACGCGGTGGCCGAGGCGCCGGCGAAGGCGTACAACCCGCTGTTCATCTACGGCGAGTCCGGCCTGGGCAAGACGCACCTGCTGCACGCGATCGGGCACTACGCCCGTCGCCTCTACCCGGGCCTGCGGGTGCGGTACGTGAACTCGGAGGAGTTCACCAACGACTTCATCAACTCCATCCGCCACGACGAGGGCGCCTCGTTCAAGCAGGTCTACCGCAACGTGGACATCCTGCTGATCGACGACATCCAGTTCCTGGCGGACAAGGAGGCGACGGTCGAGGAGTTCTTCCACACCTTCAACACGCTCTACAACAACAACAAGCAGGTGGTCATCACCTCGGACCTGCCGCCCAAGCAGCTCTCCGGGTTCGAGGACCGGCTGCGCTCCCGCTTCGAGTGGGGGCTGATCACGGACATCCAGCCGCCGGACCTCGAGACGCGCATCGCGATCCTCCGGAAGAAGGCGGAGGCCGAGGGGCTCGTGGCCCCGCCAGAGGCGCTGGAGTACATCGCCTCGCGCATCTCCACGAACATCCGCGAGCTCGAGGGCGCGCTGATCCGCGTGACCGCGTTCGCCTCGCTCAACCGGCAGACCGTGGACATCGAGCTGGCCGAGCATGTGCTCAAGGACCTGATCACGGACGAGACGGCACACGAGATCACGCCGGAGCTGATCCTGCACGCCACGGGGGAGTACTTCAATCTCACCCTCGAGGAGCTGACCAGCAAGTCCCGCACCCGCACGCTGGTGACGGCGCGGCAGATCGCCATGTACCTGCTGCGCGAGCTGACCGAGATGTCCCTGCCCAAGATCGGTCAGGTCCTGGGCGGCCGCGACCACACCACCGTCATCCACGCGGACCGCAAGATCCGCGAGCTGATGGCCGAGCGGCGGACGATCTACAACCAGGTCACCGAGCTCACCAACGAGATCAAGCGGAAACAGCGCGGCGCCTGAGCCACCCACTGCCCCCCCTCGAGTCCCGGTTCGAACCTTCGACCGGGACTCGAGTCTTCCTCCACATTGTCCACCGGTGTGGACAACTCTGTGGAGAACCCCCGCCGCTGTGGACAACCTCCGCCCCTGTGGATGGCGGAATCAGGCCGCTCACGCCGCGTCCACACCCCTGGGGACGACGACGGTGCACAGGCTGGTGAATCACACGGATGTCATTCGCTTGCCCACACGTATCCACAGGTCTCCACAGCCGAAAACCGCATGATCTCGCGGGTTTCGACGGGTGTGGATGTGCCCTGTGGACAGTAATGTGGACAACTGGGGGGTGGATCCGGGGATGAGTCTGGACAACTCCGGTCGGGCCTGTGCAGAGCGGGGGGAGGGCCTCCGGGGCTCGTCCACACCGGATGCACACCCCGAACGAGCGGGCGTCCACACGGTTCCCCCAACCGGATCCGCATGGTGCCGCGGCAGAACGGCGTTCTCCACAGGATCCACACCCGCTATCACTCCTTCTGATCCCTCTGGAGAGATCCCGCCAAGCAACATCAACTCCGCCGTCCCGCACCGAGCTGAGCGCCTCGACGGCCCGGGCTGCGCCCGGGCGCCCGAGATCCGTGGAATCACACCGCTGTCATTCGTCGGCGACCTGACACCCGCCGCGCGGACCGCCTATGCTGAGGCCCGCGTGTCGCCGTTCCCCCCGGGCCCGCAACCCCCGTCATCACCCCCAGAGAGGCAGTGCAGCTCGTGAAGTTCACCGTCGAACGCGACATCCTCACCGACGCCGTCTCCTGGGCTGCCCGCTCCCTGTCCCCGCGCCCGCCGGTGCCGGTGCTCTCGGGCCTGCTGATCACGGCCGAGGCCGGCGTCGTGTCCATCGCGAGCTTCGACTACGAGACCTCCGCGCGCCTGGAGATCGAGGCCGACGTCGAGACCGCGGGCCAGGTGCTCGTCTCCGGCCGCCTGCTGAACGACATCGTCCGCTCCCTGCCGCAGGCCCAGGTCACGGTGGAGCTCGACGGCGGCAAGGTGCTCGTCACCTGCCGCTCCTCCCGCTTCGCCCTGGCCACGATGCCCGTGGGCGACTACCCGGCCCTGCCCGAGCTGCCGGCCCCCGCGGGCACCGTGGACGGGGCCGCGTTCGCCCACGCCGTCGCCCAGGTCACCGTCGCCGCCTCCAAGGACGACACCCTGCCGATCCTCACCGCCGTGAAGGTGGAGATCGAGGGCGACACCATGACCTTCCTGGCCACGGACCGCTACCGGCTGGCCATGAAGGAGATCCGCTGGACCCCGGCGGACCCGTCCCTCTCGACGTCGCTGCTCATCAAGGCGCGCACGCTCACCGAGGTCGCCAAGTCCCTCGGCTCCGGCGGCGACCTGGAGATCCTGCTCGGTCAGACCGCCGACCTCGTGGGCTTCGCCTCCGGCGGCCGTCGCACCACCTCCGTGCTCGTGGACGGCGAGTACCCCAAGATCCGCTCGCTCTTCCCCGAGTCCAGCCCCATCCAGGCCGTGGTGGACACCGCCGCCCTGGTCGAGGCGTCCCGCCGCGTGGCCCTCGTCGCCGAGCGCAACACCGCCCTGCGCATGGTGTTCACGGACGGCCAGGTCACCCTGGACGCCGGCACCGGCGACGACGCGAGCGCCAACGAGTCCGTGCCGTGCACGCTCGAGGGCGAGGACATCACCGTGGCGTTCAACCCGTCCTACCTCTCCGAGGGCCTGGCCGTGGTGGACCAGCCGCAGGTGCGCTTCGCGTTCACGTCCGCGCCCAAGCCCGCCCTGCTCACCGGCGTGAACCAGGAGGACGGCGTCGTCTCCGACTACCGCTACCTCGTGATGCCGGTGCGCATCGCCTGACGCAGGGGGCTGGACGCTCCCGTGTACCTGTCCCACCTCACCGTCGCGAACTTCCGGTCCTACCGCTGGGCCGATCTGGAGCTGACGCCGGGGTCCACGGTGCTGCTCGGGGCCAACGGGGTGGGCAAGACCAACCTCGTGGAGGCGATCGGCTACCTCGGCGCCCAGCAGTCGCACCGGGTCAGCTCGGACGCGCAGCTCGTGCGCTTCGGCCGGGACCGGGCCCGGATCGCCGGACGCGTGCACCGCGGGTCCCGCACCGTCGCCCTCGAGCTGGAGATCCTGCCGGGCCGGTCCAACCGGGTGGCCATCAACCGCGGCGCCCCCGTGCGGGCGAAGGAGGGCCTCGGGATCCTGCGCACCGTGGTCTTCGCTCCGGAGGACCTGAGCCTCGTGACGGGGGAGCCGGGCGGCCGCCGTCGTCTCCTCGACCAGCTCATGGTGCAGCTGCGTCCGGCCCTCGGCGAGGCCGCCGCCGACTACGAACGCGTGCTGCGCCAGCGCAACGCCCTGCTCAAGTCGAGCCGCGGCTCTCGCCGCTGGGGCCCCGAGGAGGACGCGACCCTCGCCGTCTGGGACGAGCACCTCTGCGCCGCCGGCGCCCGCCTGCTCCACGGCCGCCTGCACGTGCTGCGCCTGCTGGCCCGCCCCCTCCAGGAGATGTATGCGGCGTTGACCAACGGCTCCAAGGCGGCGGCCTACGCCTACGAGTCCACCGTCCCGCTGGCCCGCGGCACCCACGCGGAGGTCCCGGCCGTGGCGGACCTGGCCGCGGACATGCGCCGGACGCTCGAGGCCCAGCGGGAGGAGGAGCGGGCGCGGGCGCTCACCCTGGTGGGCCCGCACCGGGACGAGCTCGCCCTCTTCCTGGGCCCGGCGCCCGCGCGCGGCTACGCCTCCCACGGGGAGACGTGGTCGCTGGCGCTCGCCCTGCGCATGGCGGCCTACGACGTGCTCGTGGCGGACGACCCGGACCCCGACGCCCGCCCCGTCCTGATCCTGGACGACGTGTTCGCGGAGCTCGACGCCGCCCGTCGCCGCCGCCTCGCCGCGCTCGTGCACCGGGCCGAGCAGGTGATCGTCACGGCCGCCGCGCTCGAGGACGTCCCCGAGGAGCTCACGGCCCACCGCGTGCTCATCCGCCAGGACGCGGAGGGCTCCGAGGCCGTGGCCGCCGCGGCCCCCGTGGAGGGTGACATCCGCGAGCCCCGGCGCGAGGGCGGCGCCGATGGCTGAGACCCCCGCCCCGTTCGAGCCGGACCGGCCGGACCTGGCGCTCGTGCAACTGCGTCGGGTCCGCGAGGCCGCCCGGGAGCGGGGCGAGGCGCCGCTGCGGG
>NZ_KV825102.1:0-5095 GCF_001816085.1 Micrococcus sp. HMSC31B01 | reverse complement strand
CGAGGCGTAGACTGGAGGCACTCGGCCGGGTCCGCCCGGGGCCCGTCGAGTCCGACTCGAGGAGGTCGCCATGTCCGCCCAGACCCAGCCCGCCGCCACCCGCCGTGAGGACGCACCGCTCGGCGTCCTGGTGGGTGTGGACGGCTCCGACCAGTCCGTCTCCGCCGCCCGCTGGGCCCAGCGCGAGGCCGGCCTGCGCGGCGAGCCGCTGACCCTCGTCACCGCCTACTCGATCCCCGCGTACTGGGGTTACGGCGCGGACGCCAGCGGCGCCGTCCTGGACGACTCCCGTCTCCGCGAGGGCGTGCAGGCCCTCCTGGAGGAGGTCGCCGGCAAGCTCGACGCCGACGGGGTGCGTCCGGAGCTGCGTGTGGAGATCGGGGACGCGGCCGGCGTCCTCGTGGAGCTCTCCGCCGAGGCCTCCCTGCTCGTCTCGGGCGCGCGCGGCCGCGGCGGCTTCATGGGCCGCCTGCTCGGCTCGGTGGCCGCCGCGCTGCCCGGCCACGCGCACTGCCCGGTCGCCATCATCCCCGCCGGGGTCGAGGCCAGCCGCGCGGGGGACAGGACCGCCGTCGTGGTGGGCGTCGACGGTTCCGAGCAGGGCCGTGCCGCCGCTCTCGAGGCCGCTGAGGAGGCCCGCCTCCGCCAGGCCCCGCTGAAGCTCGTGTGCGCCGTCCCGCCCCTGGGCGCGAATGCCGCGTGGCTGGCGGTCAGCCTGGACGAGGAGGCCCGCGAGCGGGAGCTGCGGGAGCGTCTCGAGGCCGGCGCCGCGTGGATCAGCTCCGAGTTCCCCGGTCTCGAGGTCCTCACCGAGCTCGTGGACGGCACCCCCGTGGACGTGTTGGTGGACCAGACCGCCACCGCCCGCCTCACCGTGGTGGGCACGCGCGGTCTGGGCGGCTTCGCCGGTGCGATCGTCGGCTCCACCAGCCGCGGCGTCGCGGACCACGCGAAGGGTCCGGTGCTCGTCGTCCCGTTCCGCGAGGACGTCCGCCTCGGCCGCCGCGCCTCGTTCGGCCCGGTCCAGGACCAGTCGGGGTCCTGACCGGCGCTCAGCCCCAGCCGAGCTCGTGGAGGCGCTCCTCGGAGATGCCGAAGAAATGCCCCACCTCGTGCATGACGGTGACGGTGATCTCGTCCTCGAGCTCGGCGCGGGAGGTGCAGTGGCGGGTGAGCGGGCCGCGGAACACCACGATCCGGTCCGGCATCTGCCACGCGAACTCGGCGCGCTCGGTCAGCGGCACGCCCTCGTAGAGGCCGAACAGCTCGGTGGCCGGGTCCTCCCAGCGCTGCGGCTCGTACTCGTCCTCCACCACCACGACGACGTTCGTCAGCAGCCGTGCCAGCTCGTCCGGGATGCGGGTGAGGGCCGCGGAGACGGCGTCGTCGAACTCCTGCTCGCTCATCCACGTGGCGGCGGGCTGCTCGGGCGACGGGCGGTGGTCCACGGCGGCTCCTGGGTGTGCGGGGCTCCGCGGCGCGGAGGGCGGCCGGCCGGCGGCCGGACTTGCCGGAGGGTCTGCGGCCACCATAGACTCCCAGGGTCCACCTCGGGAATCTCGACACCGGACCTGCCCCTATCGTCTAGAGGCCTAGGACACCGCCCTTTCACGGCGGCGACACGGGTTCGAATCCCGTTGGGGGTACGCAGAACGGCCGCCCTCGGCGGCCGGAACGGCACGTGGAGCGTGGACTTGCACGACGCTCGGAGGCTCTGCTAGAGTTTCCACTCGTTGCGAAAGCGGCGAGAACAACAGAACATGGCCCTGTAGCGCAGTTGGTTAGCGCGCCGCCCTGTCACGGCGGAGGTCGCGGGTTCAAGTCCCGTCAGGGTCGCTCGGATCGTCCGATCACCGGCATTCGGAAACGGAGTCCGGTGACGCATGGTCCTGGTGACGAAGGTCGCCGGGCTCTGTAGCTCAGTTGGTAGAGCGTACGACTGAAAATCGTAAGGTCACCGGATCGACGCCGGTCGGAGCCACCACTTCGAGAAGGCCCCCCGCAGACGCGGGGGGCCTTCGTCGTCCGGGGCGACGGGCCGCTGACAGGCGGCGACGCGGTGGGCACACTGGTTCGATGCCCGATTCCCCCTCCGCCCGCGCGACCGGCGGCGAGACCGCGCTTGTGGTGATCGACGTCCAGCACAGCTACTTCGAGCATCCCGCGCTGGCTGCCCAGCAGGCCGAGCTGACGGCGGCGGTCGTGGAACTGCTCCGGACCGCGCGCGAGGCCGGCCGTCCCGTCTTCCTGGTGCGGACCGAGCACGCGCGGGACCGCTCCACGTGGACGTTGAACATGCTGGCCGACGGCGAGGGCTTCGCCTTCCCGGGCACCCGGCAGGCGGCTCTGCTCGACGGGGTCGCGGCGGCCGCCCCGGACGCCGTCGAGGTCGTGAAGACCCGGGACTCCGCCTTCCACGGCACAGGACTGGCGGCCGAGCTGCGGGGCCGCGGGGTGGATCGGCTCCTGCTGTGCGGCGTCTCCACCCACAGCTGCATCGCCGAGACCGCCACGGCCGCGTTCGCCCTCGACTTCCACGCCGCGATCGCGACGGACGCGATCGCCTCCGAGGAGCCGGCGCTGGCCGCGGCGATGCTCGACTTCCTCCGCGACGAGATGCGTCAGCCGCTCCTCGGGCAGGACGAGGCACTCACCCTCCTGCGCACCGGCCTCGTCCCCGACCGGGGCTGAGGGGCGTTCACAGGATCTCGACGTCGCCCTCGTCCGCACGCGTGCGGTCCTGGGCGTCCTCCTCGATGTGCATGGCGGCGGACTCCGCATTGCGCAGGGAGTCCGGGGCACGTCCCTCCCCGGCCCGGTGCTGCGGGTCGTCCGAGCCGCCGCGCACGGGCTGGCCGTCGCGGCCGTCCTCCGGCTCGGGGTCGCCGGCGGCGTTGGGATCGGCGAGCAGGTCCGTCTCGAGCTCTCGTTCGTCCTCGCGGTCCTCGAAGGGGACGTCGGTCATGGTGCGGGTCCTTCCTCTCACGGGCGGGCCCGTCCGGCGCCGCCGTCGTCGTGGTGCCCCACACCCTAGTGAGGCCGCCCACGCCTCACCAGGGGGCGCCCGCGCCGGGGCCGTGGGCGCGGTCACCCGGCCGGGTGAGACCGTCCACTCGGCCGCGTCTCAGGCGGGGGGCCGGCGCGCGGGACCACGTAGGGTCGGGAGGATGAGCGATCCGACACCGCCCTTGAAGAATCCACTGGATCCTGAGCGGGCCGACACCCGCCCCTCCTCCGCCCCCACGGCCGACGGCGCCGTCGCCCCTGCCACCTCCGCCGCGGCCGCCCGCGACCGCGTCCTGCTGCCGTGGGTGTTCTGGCCCTCCGCGGTCATCGTGCTCTCCTTCGTGGGGGCCACGCTGCTCGCCCCCGAGCAGATGACCGTGGGCATCGGCCTGGTCCAGCAGGCCATCATCACGAACTTCTCGTGGTGGTACGCCCTCGTCGCCCTGTTCTTCGTGCTGTTCTGCGGCTACCTCGCGTTCTCCCGCAAGGGCGACATCACCCTGGGCAAGCCCGATGAGAAGCCCGAGTTCTCCACGCTGTCCTGGTTCTCCCTGCTCTTCGCGGCGGGCATGGGCATCGGCCTCGTGTTCTTCGGCATGACCGAGCCGCTCATGCACTTCACCTCGCCGCGGCCCGACCTGGCGGCCGCCAACCCCACCCAGGCGGAGGCCGCCCAGTCGGCGCTGGCCACCACGTTCCTGCACTGGGGCCTGCAGCCCTGGGCGATCTACGCGGTGGTGGGCGTGGCGGTCGCGCTGGCCATCCACCGGCGTGGCCGTCCCCTCGCGCTGCGCTGGGCCTTCGAGCCGCTGATCGGCGAGCGCCGCGTGCGCGGCGGCTGGGGCCACCTGATCGACAACATCGCCCTCATCGGCACCGTCTTCGGCGTGGCCACCTCGCTGGGCCTCGGCGTCACCCAGATGTCCGCGGGCCTGCGTGCGCTGGGCATCGTGCCCGAGGACAGCCCCTGGCTCGAGTACGCCATGATCGGCGCGGTCACCTGCGTGGTGCTCTACACCGTGGTCTCCGGCGTGGAGCGCGGCATGAAGTGGCTGTCCAACACCAACCTGATCCTGGCCGCCGGCCTGCTGCTGTTCATCGCGATCGTGGGGCCCACCGCGTTCCTGTTCAAGGAGATGGTGCAGTCCCTCGGCTCCTACATGCAGTACTTCTTCGCGAACTCGCTCAACGTCTCCGCGTTCTATGGCGCCGAGGGCGACGCGTGGCAGGCCGGCTGGAGCGCGTACTACTGGGGCTGGTGGATGTCCTGGACGCCGTTCGTCGGCATCTTCATCGCCCGCATCTCGCGCGGTCGCACCGTGCGCGAGTTCATCGCCGGCGTGCTGCTGGTGCCCACCCTGGTCTGCGTGGTCTGGTTCGGCATCCTGGGCGGCACCGCGATCTTCCTCGAGACCACCCGCCCGGCCGGGTACACCTCCGTGGTGGGCGCGGACGGCGCCATCGACTCGAACACCGCGCTGTTCCAGGTGCTCGAGCAGCTGCCCGCGGGCATGATGCTCGTGGTCGGCGCCATCATCCTCTCGGGCATCTTCTTCATCACCTCCGCCGACTCGGGCTCGCTCGTGATGGGCATGCTCGCCACCGGCGGCGACGTGAACCCGAAGGCCACGGTGAAGATCTTCTTCGCCATCGCCACCTCGCTCATGGCCGCGGCACTGCTGGCCGCGGGCGGCCTGTCCGCGATCCAGGTCCTGGCCATCACCATCGGCCTGCCGTTCTCCGTGCTGATGCTGCTGATCTGCCTGGCCACGTTCCGCTCGCTCGGCTACTCCGTGGCGCGGGTGGAGGCGGTGCGCCGCCAGGCCATGCTGGCCTCCATCAAGGACCGCCTGGGCCTCGAGTCCGACGACGACGAGGTGGTCGACGCCGGCCCCGTGGCGGCCTCGCAGTGGTGGGCCTCGCTCAGCCGGGACCACCAGCAGCGGATCGCCGATGCGGCCGCCGGCGTCCCGGCCTCAGAGGGGCCCCGCCGCCCCCGGCTGCGCCGCCACGAGCACTGACGTCCGGCCTCCCGGGCGACCTCCCGGCCCCGACGAGAACGGCCCCTGTCCCGCGCGGGACAGGGGCC
>NZ_KV825101.1:0-1632 GCF_001816085.1 Micrococcus sp. HMSC31B01 | reverse complement strand
GGGCGTCCTCGGCCTCCGGCCCCTCGCCCTGCGCGGCGCGGGCCAGCAGCAGCGTGGTCAGGGTGGGCACGCGCTCGCGCAGGTCCGTGCCGGGGACCTTGCCGATCCGCTCGGCGTCGCCGGTGAGGTCGATCAGGTCGTCGGCGAGCTGGAAGGCCAGGCCCACCTTCTCGCCGTATGCGCGCATCACCTGGACGGCGGCCTCGTCGGCTCCGCCCAGCAGCGCGCCGAGCATGCCGGCCGCGGCGATCAGCGAGCCGGTCTTGCCGGAGAGCACCGCGTAGTAGTGCTCGATCGGGTCCGCGCCCTCGGCCGGGCCGCGAGTCTCCCACAGCTGGCCCTGCACGAGGCGTTCGAAGGTGTCCGCCTGGATCTGCACGGGCCGCGGGCCCAGCTCGGCCATGAGCTGGGAGGCGCGGGCGAAGATCAGGTCGCCGGCCAGGATCGCCGCCGAGTTGCCCCACAGCCGGTGGGCGGCGGGAGCGCCGCGGCGCACGGGGGCCTCGTCCATCACGTCGTCGTGGTACAGCGTGGCCAGGTGCGTCAGCTCCATCACGACGGCGGCCTGGCGGGCGGGCGCGTCCACGTCGGCGACCTCGCCGGAGGCCAGGGCGGGGTCGCCCAGGAGGGAGGCGAGCACCGTCAGGACCGGACGGACCCGCTTGCCGCCGGCGGCCAGCAGGTGGTGGGCGGCGGTGTCGGAGAACAGGTCGTCGAAGCCGAGGGCAGTGTCCAGCTGCTCCTCGACCTGCTCGAGCGCGGTCAGCACGACCTCCAGGACACGGCCGTGCTCGGCGAGGGGTTCGAAGCCGGAGGGCAGGGCGAAGCCGGGGTCTGCGGTGGTCACCGGGCAAGCCTACCCAACGGCGCGCCGCCCGCGGTCGTCAGCGCGGGGGTGAGCGCCTCGAGCACGCGGACGGCCCGGTCGACGGCGTCGCCGCCCCGCGCGTCCACCGTGTTGCCCATGACCTTCACCGCGGCCCGCAGCAGCGGGGGTGCGGCCATCCCGGCGCCCAGCGCCGCCTTCATCACCCGCGGATCGCCGATCAGGCGGGCGAACCGGGCGCCGAGGGCGAAGTGGCGGCCCCACAGGTGCTGGGTGATCACCGGGTAACGGGACAGGATCGCGTCCGCGGCGCCGTCGGTCCCGGCCGCGTGCGCCTGCACGGCCAGGTCCGCGGCGAGGCGGGCCGCCTCCATCGCGAACCCGATGCCCTCGCCGTTGAACGGGGAGACCATGCCGGCCGCGTCGCCCACCAGGAGCATGCCCGGCACGTGCTGCGGGGTGCGGTTGAACGCCATCGGCAGGGCCGCGCCGAGGATCCGCGAGGTGCGCGTCTGCTCGGCGATCCCCCAGTCCGCGGTGAGCGCCCCGGTCCAGGACTTCAGCAGCCCGCGGTAGTCCAGCTTCCCGAACTGCGGGGAGGTGTCCAGGATGCCCAGGCCCACGTTCACGGTGCCGTCCGCGAGCGGGAACAGCCAGCCGTAGCCGGGCAGCGGGTTGCCCTCGGCATCCGGCAGGCGCAGCCAGGACTCCATCCACTCCCCCCGGTCGCCGGGCGGGGCGGGGATCGCCCCGTCGACGGCGGCGCCGGCGGTGTAATAGGCCCGCACGGCCACGCCCATGGGCCG
>NZ_KV825100.1:0-2371 GCF_001816085.1 Micrococcus sp. HMSC31B01 | reverse complement strand
GCCCGCCGAGGGGTCCGGCCGCGCGGCCGGGCCCCTCGGCGCCGACCGGGGACCCGGTCCCTTAACGTGTCCGTCCACGGCCGTATGCTGGACGGAATCTGACAGCGACGACGCCCGCGCGGGGCGGACGTCTCCGCCCGGCCTTCGAGGAGTACCACCATGGCGCGTATCGGAGAGAGCGCTGACCTGCTGAAATGCTCGTTCTGCGGGAAGAGCCAGAAGCAGGTGCGCAAGCTCATCGCCGGCCCGGGTGTCTACATCTGCGACGAGTGCATCGAGCTGTGCAACGAGATCATCGAGGAGGAGCTCGGCGAGGCGGCGGAGGCGGACGAGACCGTCCTGCCCACCCCGCAGGAGATCTTCGACCACCTCGAGAGCTTCGTGATCGGTCAGGAGGCGGCCAAGCGTTCCCTCGCCGTCGCCGTGTACAACCACTACAAGCGCGTGCGTGGGCCGCAGGCGCGGGGCGGTGACCTGGCCGACCGCCTCACCGAGCGGGACGACCTCGCGGACGTCGAGGTCGGCAAGTCGAACATCCTCATGGTCGGCCCCACCGGCTCCGGCAAGACGTATCTCGCGCAGACCCTCGCCCGGCGGCTCAACGTCCCGTTCGCGGTCGCGGACGCCACCAGCCTCACCGAGGCCGGCTATGTGGGCGAGGACGTGGAGAACATCCTCCTCAAGCTCATCCAGGCCGCGGACTACGACGTGAAGAAGGCCGAGCAGGGCATCATCTACATCGACGAGATCGACAAGATCTCGCGGAAGTCCGAGAACCCCTCCATCACCCGGGACGTCTCCGGCGAGGGGGTGCAGCAGGCCCTGCTGAAGATCCTCGAGGGCACGGTGGCGTCGGTGCCGCCGCAGGGCGGGCGCAAGCACCCCCACCAGGAGTTCCTGCAGATCGACACGTCCAACGTGCTGTTCATCGTGGCGGGCGCGTTCGCGGGCCTGGACGAGATCATCGGTTCCCGTGCCGGACGCAAGGGCATCGGGTTCGGCGCGCCCCTGAACCACCTGGGCGCGGGGGACGTCACCTACGCGGACGTGCGGCCGGAGGACCTGCTGAAGTTCGGCCTCATCCCCGAGTTCATCGGCCGCCTGCCCGTGATCACCACTGTCGAGGACCTCACGCACGAACAGCTCGTGCGGGTGCTGACCGAACCGAGGAACGCCCTGCTCAAGCAGTACCAGAAGATGTTCCTCATGGACGGCGTGGAGCTCGAGTTCGAGCAGGACGCCCTGGACGCCGTCGTCGCCCAGGCCGAGGCCCGCGGCACCGGCGCCCGCGGCCTGCGCTCCATCATGGAGAACGTCCTCAAGCCCGTGATGTTCGAGCTGCCCTCCCGTTCGGATGTGGGCACGGTCGTCATCTCCGGGGACGTGGTGCGCGGCGAGGCCGAGCCCACGCTCATCCCGGCCGAGGTGGAACGACGTCGACGCGGCCGGAGCGCCTGACCGCCGTCGCCCAGCAGGACCGACCGGAGCCGAGACGGCTCCCTGACCGCAAGGAGCACAGCATGACCGACACCACGCAGCAGCCCACCGTCGACTTCTACTTCGACGCCACGTGCCCGTTCGCCTGGATCACCTCCCGGTGGATCCTGGAGGTCCAGAAGGTGCGCGACGTGCGGGTGGTCTTCAAGATCATGTCGCTCGCCGTCCTGAACGAGGGCCGCGACCTGGACCCCGACTACCTGGCCCGCCTCGAGAAGGCCTGGCTGCCGGCCCGCGCCGCCGTGCAGGTGCGCGAGCGGCACGGTGCCGAGGCGCTCGGCCCGTGGTACACCGCGGTCGGCACCCGCATCCACGAGCAGGGCCGCACGGACTACGAGGCCGTGGTGGCCGAGGCCCTCGAGGAGCTGGGCCACGACGCGGACATCCTGGACGCCGCCCGCACCGACGTGGCCGACGAGCAGCTGCGCGCCAGCCAGAAGGAGGCGGAGGACCTCGTGGGCAACGACGTCGGCACGCCCGTCGTGGCGTTCAACGGCACGGCCTTCTTCGGTCCCGTGATGACCCGCATCCCGCGCGGCGAGGAGGCGGGCCGCATCTTCGACGGCGCCGTCGCCCTGGCCGACTTCCCGTACTTCTACGAGATCAAGCGGGCCCGCACCACGGATCCGCAGTTCGACTGAGCCCCCGGCTCGCACGAGACCGGCCCCACACCTTCAGCGCGAAGGTGTGGGGCCGGCGTCGTCGGGGTGCGGGGCGGCGGGGGTCAGCTGCGCGCCACTCTGCCGGCCGCGCGGATCAGGGGGACCTGCAGGGGCAGCCGCCCGAGGGAGACCAGTTGCGCCGGCCAGGGCCGGCGTCGCCACCGCCAGGCCATCCACGCATTGCCGGGCCACACGCCGAGGAAGAGCGCCTG
>NZ_KV825099.1:0-22200 GCF_001816085.1 Micrococcus sp. HMSC31B01 | reverse complement strand
GGGGCGTGGGCCGTGGTCGCGCTCGCCCCCGTGGCGGCGTGGGTGCTGGTGGTGCGGCGCACCGGTCGCGACTTCCCGGCGGTGGACGACGGCCGCAGCCGCGGGCCCTCGCTGCTGCGCTCGCCGTCCGCGATCGCCCTCACCGTGGTGTTCGGCCTGCAGTCCATGAACGCGTACGTTCAGTTCGCCTGGCTGCCGCAGGTCCTGCGCGACGCCGGGCTGGCGGCCGGCACCTCGGGCTCGGTCGTCGCGGTCATCTCGGCCTGCGGCGTGCTGGGGTCGCTCCTGATGCCCACGGTGATCAGCCGCTCCCGCTCCCTGGTGCCGTGGATCGTGGCGTTCGGCCTGGTGACGGCCGTCGGCTACCTCGGCCTGCTGATCGCACCCGTGGCCGGGGCATGGGTGTGGGCCCTCATCCTGGGCCTGGGCGGCTTCGCGTTCCCCACGGTGCTGGCGCTGCTGCCCGCCCTGAGCCGGGATCCGCACGTCACCGCGCGACTGTCCGGCTTCGTGCAGCCCCTGGGCTACGTGCTGGCCGCGATCGGCCCGTTCGTCGTCGGCCTGGTGCACCAGGCCACGGGCGGCTGGACCGTCGCGCTCGTCCTGATGGCCGGCTCCGGGGTGCTGATGGCGCTCACGGGCCTGCGCGTGTCCGGCCGGACCCTCGTGGACGACGAGCTGGCCGCCGCTCGGCGCTGAGCTGCGGCGGCCGCCGGCGTCAGCCTACCGGCTCCACCTGCTCCCACGCGCGCCGGGCGGCCGAGCGGCCGATCGCCTCGCCCACCAGGGCCGCAGAGAGGGCGTCCTGGGCGGTGGGCGCCTGATGCGTGCCGTGGACGACGTCGGAGAGGAACTGGGCGCACTCGACGGTCTTGAGGTCGTCGAAGCTCATGGGGATGCCCGGGCCGGGCTGGAAGCGGCCGTAGTCGCCGTGGCCCTCGGAGGCCAGCACGGTCACGTAGCCGTGCTCCTGCCCGCCCTCGCCGATCATCACCTCGAACTCATTCATGCGCGTGAAGGACCACCGGGCGGAGCCCTCCGTGCCGTACACCTCGAGGGCGTAGTCGCTGCGGTGCCCGCGGGCCACGCGGCTCGCCTCGAGCGTGACCGCGGTGCCGTCCTCGAGGCGGGCCAGCGAGGCGACCCAGTCCTCGTTGTGGACCGGGCCCGTTTGGTCCCCGAGCACCATGCCCCCGTGGCCGACGCCGGCCGTGAGTGGGATCGGCCGCTCCCGGATGAAGACGTCGGTCTGCGCGCACACCTCCGCCACCCGTCCGCCGACGACGTGGGTCACCAGGTCGATCCCGTGGGAGAGCAGGTCCCCGATCACGCCGTTGCCGGCCTTCTGCCGGTCGTACCGCCACGTGAGCGGGCCGTGCGGCGAGGAGGCGTAGTCGGCGTAGAGCCAGCAGCGCACGTTGGTGATCCGCCCCAGCCGCCCGGCGGCCACCAGGGAACGCAGATGCGCCACGGCGGGCGCATGCCGGTAGTTGAACCCCACCGCCGTGGCCACCCCGTTGTCCTGGGCGGCCTGGAGGATGCTGCGGGACTCCTCCGCGCTCACGCCCATCGGCTTCTCGATCCAGAAGGGCCGGCCCGCCTGCGCGGCGCGCACCGCGAGCTCCCGATGCAGGAAGTTCGGCGAGCAGATGGACACCACGTCCACCGCGGGATCCGCCAGGGCGTCCGCGATGTCCGCCGCGGCCCGCCCGAAGCCGAACTGGGAGACCGCGGCCTCCTGGTTCTCCGGCAGCGGGTCAACGGCGACCACGAGCCGGGGTCGGATCCCGAGCTCCGGATACCGCATCGGCATGCGCTGGTACGAGGCGGTGTGCAGCCGGCCCATCCATCCCAGGCCGACGACGGCGACGCCGATCTCCCGCGGCTGTCCCGCCGCGTGCACCGGGGCGCTCACTCCCCGCCCATCTCGTCCAGGATGCGCCCGCGCATCCGGCGATGGATCGCGTCGGCGTCCTCTTCCCAGCCGAACACGCACACGGAGACCGCGCCGTTGTACCCGCGCTCGCGCAGTGAGGAGAAGGCCCGGTCCCAGTCGATCTCGCCCTGGCCGATCTCGTTGTGCTGGTGGACGCGGACGTCCGCCCCGGGCGGGTTGACGATGTAGCGGTTGCCCACGTGGGCGGTGTGGTCCCAGACGTCCGCGATGTGCAGGTGCCGCAGGCGCTCGCCGGCGTAGTCCAGCATCTCGCCCACGTCGCGGGCGCCCCGTCCGAGGTGGAAGGCGTGGGGGAAGCAGAACTGGTAGTTGAACCAGTCGCGGTCCACGCCCCGCACGATTTGCACCGCGCGGTCGTTGTCCTCCACGAAGTCGTAGGGGTGCGCCTCGACGGTGCACTCGAGCCCGTACTTCTCGAAGACCGGGACGAGCTCCTCCATGGAGCGGTAGAACTGGTGCTCGCTCGCCCGCGGCCGGGTCGGGTCGCCCGAGAACTCGGTGGCGATCAGGGGCACCTCCAGGGCGTCGGCGATCTCGAGCAGGCGCGTCCAGTTGCGCACCTGCGCCTGACGCTCCTGCTCATCGGGGCTGGCCCAGTCGAAGACCGGATTGAAGGACCAGATCTTCACGCCGGAGTCCTTCATCGCCTGGCGCACCTCGGCGATCTGGTGACGGTCGACCTTGGGGTAGTGGTGCCACTCGTGGAAGTCGGCGCGCGGGGAGAGCTCGAGGTACCGGTAGCCGAGCTCGGCGGCTTTGTGCAGCTCCTGCGCCACGCTGAGCCGCGGGTGGTACATCGAGGGATCCAGCAGGACCTTGACCATGGTCCTCCTCATTTCTGGTCGGGGGCCGCAGAGGGCCGGGGAGGGAGGGCGGCGCATGCCCGGCCCGGGGAGGCCGGGCCGGGCACGCGGGGCTCATTTCAGGCCGAGGCCGCACTCTGCGAGGAACTCGCGGGTCTTGATGGCGTTCGGCAGGGGAAGGGACGGGTCGCAGGGGTACAGGTCCTGCTCGCAGATCACGTACAGCTCGCGGTCGAGCGTGGCGAGCTTGTCGATCAGGTCCTTCATGTCCGGCAGCCCCGCCGGTGGGCGCACCGAGGCGCCCTTGGCGACGGCCTCCCCGAAGGGCCAGTCCTTCTCGTGGGCCTCCCGGGTGATGCCCGGGTCGAAGGCCTTGATGTGGACGTAGCCGATGCGCTCCGGGTAGTCCTCGATCATCTGGATCGGATCGCCGCCGCCGTACACGATGTGTCCCGTGTCCAGGCAGAAGCTCACCACGTCGGGATCCGTGGCCTCGAAGATCCGGGCGATCTCCTCGGGCGTCTCGATGTGGGAGTCGCCGTGCGGGTGCAGCACCATCTGCAGCCCGTAGTCCTTCTTGAGCAGGGTGCCCAGCCGGTTAGCGTTCTCCACGTACAGGCGCCAGGCGTCGCCGGTCAGCTCGCGCTGGTCGACGAACTCCCACGTCTTGTCGTCGCGGTAGAGCGGGGGCAGGTGGACCATGTACTCAGCGCCCACGGCCGCGTGCGTCTCGGCGATGGCGCGGAAGGTCGCCTCGGTCTCGGCCCAGGCCTCTTCCTTGTGGAGGATGCCCCAGCCGGTGCCGGCGACGACGCGGAAGCCGTGCTCGTCCATCACGGACTGGAGTTCCTTGGCGTCCTGGGGGAAGTAGCCCCACGGGCCGGTCTCCATGATGCTGAACCCGGCCTCGGCCATCTCGGCCAGGGCGGTGCGCCACGGGATCTGCTTCTCGTCTTCGGGGAACCAGACGCCCCACTGGTCGGGGCAGACGCCGATGGTCAGCTTGTCGTAGGGCGCCTCGGGGTTGCGAGAGCGGTCCGGTGCTGCGGTCATGGGAGGGGTCTCCTGATCAGTCGTGCGTCGGGAAGTTCATGGACGCGGCGACACGGGTGTCCGGCTCCGGCCAGCGGGTGGTGATCGCCTTCTGACGGGTGTAGAAGGAGACGGCCTCCGGGCCGTGGGCGTGGTGCTCGCCGAACAGCGAGTCCTTCCAGCCCCCGAAGGAGTAGTAGCCCACGGGCGTGGGGATCGGCACGTTGACGCCGATCATGCCCACCTGGACCTCCTCCTGGTAGCGGCGCGCCGCATGTCCGGAGGCCGTGAAGATCGCCGTGCCGTTGCCGTAGGGCGAGGAGTTCACCAGGTCGATCGCCTCGTCCAGGGTGTCCACGTGCATCACCACGAGCATCGGGCCGAACACCTCGTCCTTGTAGGCGCGGGCGTCGCGGGGGACGTCGGTGAGCACGATCGGGCCCACGAAGTTGCCGTTCTCGTGGCCGGGCACCACGAGGTCGCGGCCGTCGACGACGACGGCCGCCCCGGCCTGCTCGGCCTCGGTGGTCCAGTCGATGACGCGCTGGCGGGCCTCGGGCGTGATGACCGGGCCCATGTCGGTGGCCGGGTCGCTGCCGGGGCCGACGGTGATCTTCTCCGCCTCGGCCGTTATCGCGGTGACGAAGTCGTCGTGGGCGGCGCCCACGGTGACGGCCACCGGGACGGCCATGCAGCGCTCGCCGGCGGAGCCGAAGGCGCCCGCGGCCACCTGCGCGGCGGCGAACTCGATGTTGGCGTCCGGCATCACCACGGCGTGGTTGTTGGCCCCGCCCAGGGCCTGCACGCGCTTGCCCGCGGCGGAGGCGGTGTCGTGCACGTGCTTGGCGATCGGCGTCGAGCCCACAAAGCTCACGGCGGAGATCCCCGGGTGCTCGCAGAGGGCGTCCACGACGTCCTTGCCGCCGTGCACCACCTGGAAGACGCCGTCCGGCAGGCCGGCCTCCTGGTACAGGCGGGCGACGATGTTCGAGGCCTCGGGGTCGCGCTCGGAAGGCTTCAGGATGAACGCGTTGCCGGTGGCGATCGCGATCGGGTGCATCCAGAACGGCACCATGGCCGGGAAGTTGAACGGGGTGATGCCCGCCACCACGCCGAGGGGCTGACGCGTGGTGTGGCCGTCGACGTCCGTGGAGATGTTCGCCGAGAAGCCGCCCTTGAGGTCCTGGGTGATGGAGGTGGCGAACTCCAGGGTCTCGAGGCCGCGTGCGATCTCGCCCTTGGCGTCGGCGACGGTCTTGCCGTGCTGACGGGAGATGACCTCGGCGATCTCGTCGGTGTGCGCGATCACGAGGTCGCGCATGCGGTAGAGGATCTGGGTGCGCTTCGACAGAGAGGCCCGTGCCCAGTCCTTCTGGGCAGCGGCCGCGGCCTGCACCGCCTGGTCCACCGTGGCGGCGTCGCCGATCTGCAGGGTGCCGATCTCCTCGCCGGTGGCCGGGTTGAGGATCGGCTGCGTGGGGCCCGTGCCGGTGAGCTCCGCGCCGTCGATCCAGTGGGTGACGTTGCTGGTCATGCTGTACTCCTCAGGATGATTCGTCGTTCGTGCAGGGCTGCACGCCTGGTGCGGCGTGCGGGGGACGGTCACAGGTAGTGGCGCTGCGCGCTCCGCTTTCGCTCATACGTCACGCGGGCTGTGCGGGTCGACTCGAGGCGGGAGACCTCGGAGACGGGCACGTCCCACCAGCCGATGCCCGGGGGGTGGGGGCCGTGGAGATCGGTCTCGACGACGATCGCGTTCGTCATGGGGTTCTGCTCGGCCGCGCGGTAGGCTGCTCGGAAGTCCTCCGTGCTGCGCACCTCGGCCACCTCGATGCCGTAGCTGCGCAGGTTCGCGGCGATGTCGAAGGGGACGTGGCCGCCGTCGAGCAGGCCCGTCTCCGCGTTGCGGTTCCGGTACTTCGTGGCGAAGCGCTGGGAGCCGAGGGACTCCGAGAGCGCCCCGATCGAGGCGTAGCCGTGGTTCTGGATGACGACCAGGACGACCTTGACGTCCTCTTGCACGATCGTGGCGATCTCCTGCGGGGCCATCTGGTAGGTGCCGTCCCCGACGATGGCAACGACCTCGCTCTGCGGCCGGGCCATCTTGGCGCCGAGGGCGGCCGGGATCTCGTACCCCATGCAGGAGAACCCGTACTCCAGGTGGTACTGCACGGGGCTCGTGGCGGTCCAGAGCGCCTGGAGGTCGCCCGGCATGGAGCCGGCGGCGTTGATGACGATGTCCTCGGAGCCCATCATCGCGTTCAGCGCGCCGAAGATCTCCGTCTGCGCGGGCAGCTCCTGGTCGTGCGGGGCGAAGCAGGGGGCCGAGCGCTCGGCCCACGCTGCCTTCAGCTCCGCCACGTGCGTGCGGTACGCCTCCTCGGTGCGGTACCCCTCGAGGGCCGCGGTCAGGGCAGTCATGCCCTCCCGCGCGTCGGCCACCACCATGGTGGCCGAGTGCTTCGCGGCGTCGAAGGCCTTGACGTTGATGTTCACGAACCGCACGTCCGGGTTGCGGAACGCGGTGTGGGAGGCGGTGGTGAAGTCCGTGTACCGGGTGCCGACGCCGATGATCACGTCCGCCTCCGCGGCGAGGGTGTTGGCCGCGTCGTTGCCCGTGGAGCCGACGCCGCCGGCGGAGAGCTCATGGGTGCCGTTGATCGCGCCCTTGCCGGCCTGCGTGTCCACCACGGGGATGCCCGTGGCCTCGGCCAGGGCCGTGAGCTCAGCGCTCGCCTCCGCGTAGATGACGCCGCCGCCGGCGACGATCACGGGGCGCTCGGCGGTGCGGAGCACCTCGACGGCGCGCTCGAGCGCGGCCGGCTCCGGGACGGGGCGGGCCACGTGCCAGGTGCGCTCGCGGAAGAACTCCACCGGCCAGTCGTGGGCCTCGGCCTGCACGTCCTGGGGCAGGCAGAGGGTCACGGCCCCGGTCTCGGCGGGGTCGGTCAGCACCCGCATGGCGGCGAGCGCAGAGGGTATCAGCTGCTCGGGTCGCCAGATGCGGTCGAAGTAGCGCGAGACCGGGCGGAAGGCGTCGTTGACGCTCACGTCCATGGCGCGCTCGTCCTCGAGCTGCTGCAGGACGGGGTCCACGGCGCGGTTGGCGAACACGTCGCTCGGCAGCAGGAGCACGGGGATGCGGTCGATCGTGGCCAGTGCGGCGCCCGTGACCATGTTCGTGGAGCCCGGGCCGATGGACGGGGTGACGGCCATGGTCTGCAGGCGGTTCGTCGTGCGCGCGAAGGCGACGGCGGTGTGCACCATGTTCTGCTCGTTGCGTCCCTGATGGAGGACCAGGGGGTTCTCCCCCTCGGCAGGCTCCACCGCGTTCTGGAGCAGCGCCTGGCCGACGCCGGCGACGTTGCCGTGGCCGAAGATGCCCCAGGCGTCCGGGATGAGGCGCTGCCGCAGACCGTCGCGCTCGCTGTACTGCACCGAGAGGAACCGGACGAGCGCCTGACCGACGGTGAGGCGGATCGTGCGCGGCGCCTCGGCGGGTGTGCCGGGCTCGGCGGGTGGGGCGTTCATGAGACCTCCGTAGGGCAGATGTCTGCGTGCAGATGTCCGCGAGAGTGAGCTGGGACATATTCAGCATGGCTTGCCGGCCTGCCCGTGTCAAGCATTTGTCAGGACAAGAGGCGGGGTCGTGGCGGCGCCAGCCGTCAAAGCCCTCCGGTGCGAAGTGCCCGAATTTCCTGCTTGATCGGCCAGTGGTGTGTGTTAGCCTCCCCGCATCAGTATGATCCACGTCACATTACGCGGCCCAGTGGCGTCGAATTTGTCGTTACACGAGAGTGCTCACGCCTCGGTGCTCGGCTCGGACTCTCCGCGCCCTCCGGGCCCACCGCCCGCCCCTGATGAGAGGACCCCATGACCATCCAGCAGCTCTCCGTGGCCGTCATCGGCGCCGGCATGGCGGGGCAGACCCACGCCAACGCCTGGCGGCAGGCCGACACTGTCTACCACCTCGGCCTGCCGCCGGTGCGCCTGCGGGCCATCGCGGACGCCCACACCCCCTTCGCCGAGGATGCGGCCCGGCGTTACGGGTATGAGAAGGCCTACGGCTCCTGGCAGCAGGTCGTGGAGGATCCCGAGGTCGACATCGTGTCGATCGTCGTCGGCAACGCCCTGCATCGGGAGATCGCGGTCGCCCTCGCCGAGGCCGGCAAGCACGTCCTGTGTGAGAAGCCGCTGGCGGACACGCTCGAGAGCGCCCGCGAGATGGCGGACCTCGAGGCCCGTCACCCCGGCCTGGTCCTCGCCACCGGCTACACGTTCCGGCGCAATCCCGGGGTCGCCCAGCTCGCGCGCCTCGCCCGGGAGGGCCTCCTGGGTGACGTGGCCCATCTGGACGCCCGGTACTGGTGCGACTACGGCGCCGACCCCCGCGTGCCCATGGCCTGGCGGTACACGGGGCCGATGGGCGCTGGGCGACGTCGGCTCGCATCTGGTCGACTCAGCCGAGTTCGTCATGGGCCCGATCGCGGAGGTTTCCGGCGCGCAGCTGACGCAGACGATCAGGCAGCGCCCCGTGGCCGCGGATGTCGTCGCCGGCGGCCGCGGCGTCGCGGCTGGGGAGGACGCGCCCCTGGCGGCGGTGGAGAACGACGACGTCGCGACGTTCACCGCGCGGTTCGCCAGCGGCGAGGCAGGCACGTTCTCCTGCTCCCGGGTCGCCTTCGGGCATCCGAACTCGATGCAGCTCACGGCGCTCGGCACCCGGGGCACGGCCGCCTGGGACCTCGCGCGCACTGGGGAGCTCCGCCTCGCTGACGCAAGCAGCCCGGACGGGCTCGGCGGCTTCCGCCAGGTGCTCGCGAACCCCTCCTTCCCGTACTTCGCGCGGGGCTCGTCCATGGCCTTCCCCGGCGTCGGGCTCGACCAGATCTCCCAGTTCACCTATCAGGCGCACGCATTCCTCCAGCAGGTCGCCGGGATCACCGGAGAGGAGGCGCTTCTCCCCTGCGCGACCTTCGCCGACGGCTACCGGCAGATGCGGATCCTGGACGCTGTCGCGCGCTCGGCGGCCTCCGGAGGCGCCGCCGTCGCCATCGACTGACCCGCCGACCACCGCCCCGCTCCAGAAAGGAGCCCACCCATGGCCCTCACGTATGGCGCCTACACCGCCTGCCTCCAGGACCGTCCTCTCGAGGCCGCCCTGGACCTCCTCGCCTCCCTCGGCCTCACCGGGGCGGAGGTGAACACGGGCGGCTTCTCCCGGCGCCGCATGTGCCCGTGGACCTGCTCCTCGCCAGTGCGGATGCGCGTTCGGCCTTCCTGGAAGCCTTCGCCGTGCGGGGCATGGCGCTGAACGGCCTGATCGTCTCGGGGAACCCGCTCTCCCCCCTGCCCACGGAGGGTGTCGGCCATGCGGAGGACCTCCGTCGGACCATCGAGCTCGCGGGGCTGCTGGGCGTCGGGGACGTGGTGGCGATGTCCGGCACCCCGGGGTCGGACGAGGGGGCGCGCCGCCCGAGCTGGGTGGTGAACCCGTGGAACGGCATCGACCTGGAGACCCTGGAGTACCAGTGGTCCGTGGCGGTGCCCTTCTGGAAGGAGATGGACGCCCTCGCCGAGGCCGCGGGGGTGCGCATCGCCTTCGAGCTGCACCCGCGCAACCTCGTGTTCTCCCCGCTGACCTTCGAGCAGTTCCTGGCGCGCGTGGAGCCCACGAGCATCGGCGTCAATCTCGACCCCTCGCACCTCTTCTGGCAGCAGATGGACCCCATCGCCTGCATCGAGCGACTGGGGAGTCACCTCCTGCACGTGCACGCCAAGGACACGGCCGTGCTGCCCGATGTGGCCGTGCGCGGGGTGCTCGACACCGCCTTCGACCCCGTGCCGGAGGACCCGGCGCAGCGGGTGCCGGTGGGCGTGCGCCACTACTGCAGCACCTGGCCGCAGGACCCGGCCTGGCGTTTCGTGGCGCTGGGGGAGGGGCACGACGCCGCGTACTGGTCCCGCTTCCTGGCCGCCGTCGCCGCGGCGAACCCCGACGCCGCCGTGAACATCGAGCACGAGGACGCGGCCCTGGGGCGCGAAGAGGGGCTGCGCCGCGGGGCCCGGACCCTGCTCGAGGCCGCCCGCATCGCCGGCGTCTGACGCCACCGCCGCCGAAGGGGAGGACCACCGAGCCGCCCGTCCTCATCCCCCGCAGGGCTACGCCGCGGAGCAGAGGCAGGCCGGCTATGCCGCGCTCACCATGCACCCGCGCGCCGTGGGCCTGGTGGGGCCGGCGGACCTGATCGTGTCTGAGACCGGCAGCGAGCGCGAGGACTGGCCGTCCGGCCACGGGTGTGCCCAGTTCCTCACCAGGGAGCTCTGAGGGCCGCTCGGGGGGACGCGCCGGGGACTCGGCGGAGATGGGAAGGATCGGGTGACAAGCGAGTAACTATGTATGGACAAAGTCTCGGAGGGGTGGCAACATGATGTACATCACATCGGCCCGACCCCCGATCTCCGGCTCCGGTTGGAGACGACGCATGGACGCAGAGAGGCGAGAAAGCCATTGACCACACCTGATCTCGACATCATCACCCTCGGCCGCAGCGGGGTGGACCTGTACCCGCTGGAGATCGGCAAGGGCCTGGAGGAGGTCGCCAGCTTCGGGAAGTTCCTCGGCGGCAGCCCCACCAACGTCGCCGTGGCCGCCGCGCGGCTGGGCCACACCCCCGCCGTCATCACCGGGGTGGGGGAGGATCCCTTCGGCCGCTTCGTGGTGCAGGAGATGGAGCGCCTCGGCGTGTCCAGCCGGTTCGTGGTGCGCGACGGCGACCTGAACACGCCCCTGACGTTCTGTGAGATCTACCCGCCGGACGACTTCCCCCTGTACTTCTACCGCCGGCCCAGCGCCCCGGACCTGCAGGTGGCCCCGGAGCACCTGGACCTCGACGCGATCCGCGCGGTGCCGCTGTTCTGGTTCTCCGGCACGGGGTTCTCCGCGGAGCCCAGCCGTGCGGCCCACTTCGCCGCGCTCGAGGCACGCGGTCGCAGCACCCACACCGTGTTCGACCTGGACTACCGGCCCATGTTCTGGGACAGCGTGCAGGACGCCCGCGCGTGCTACCGCGAGGCCCTGCAGTACACCACCGTCGCCGTCGGCAACAAGGAGGAGTGCGAGGTCGCCGTCGGCGAGACCGAGCCGGAGCGCGCCGCGGACGCGCTCCTGGACGCCGGCGTCGAGCTCGCCATCGTCAAGATGGGCCCCAAGGGCGTGCTCGGCAAGACCCGGGACCGACGCGTGGAGGTGGCGCCGAACGCGATCCAGGTGATCAACGGCCTGGGCGCCGGGGACAGCTTCGGCGGCTCCCTGTGCCACGGGCTGCTCGCCGGGCAGGACCTCGAGACCATCCTGATGCGCTGCAACGCGGCGGGCGCGATCGTCACCACCCGCCTCGAGTGCTCGACGGCGATGCCCACCACGGAGGAGATCGACCTCCTGATCGCGGGCGGCGACCCGAACCACGGACAGACCATCGAAGAAATGCTGACCGCCCTGCGCAACCGGGGCGTCACGGACCGGGAGGCCCACTGATGAGCGGATTCGTCACCACCTACGAGGACATCACCCGCGTGCGGGTCGAGGAGCCGCAGCGCATCGCCCAGCTCGCGGCCCAGCGCCGCCGGCGCACCGTCGCCGACACCGACGGCTCGATGATGATCATCGCCGCGGACCACCCGGCCCGCGGTGCGCTCGGCGCCGGCGGCCGGCCCACGGCGATGGCCAGCCGCAACGAGATGCTCGACCGCATGCGTGAGGCCCTCGCGGTGCCCGGCGTGGACGGGGTGCTGGGCACCGCCGACGTCCTGGAGGACCTCCTCCTGCTCGGCGCCCTCGAGGGCAAGATCGTCTTCGCGTCCATGAACCGCGGCGGGCTGCAGGGCGCGTCCTGGGAGATGGAGGACCGCTTCACCGCGTACGATGCCGCGTCCATCGCGGCCGCCGGCTTCGACGGCGGCAAGATGCTCACCCGGATCGACCTGACGGACGACCGCACCTCCTTCACCCTCGAGGCCACCGCGAACGCCGTCAACGACCTCGCCCGGCACGAACTGATCGCCATGGTGGAGCCGTTCATGAGCTCTCGCCCGGGCGGTCCCGGCACGAAGGTCGTCAACGACCTGACGCCGGAGGGCGTCATCACGTCCATGCACATCGCCCAAGGCCTCGGCACGACGAGCGCCTACACGTGGCTGAAGGTGCCAGCAGTGCCGGACATGGAGCGCGTCATGGACGCGACCACCCTGCCCACCGTGATCCTCGGCGGCGACCCCGTGGGCCAGGACCCGGAGAGCGTCCGCGCCATGTGGCAGGCCGCGCTGGACCGCCCCAACGTGCGCGGGCTCGTGGTGGGCCGGACCCTGCTGTACCCCCAGAACGACGACGTCACCGCCGCGGTCCGCACCGCGGTGGAGATGATGGGCCGCTGAGCGGCCGGCGAGGAGCGCATCGTGAACGATCTGCATCTGCCCGCGGGCTCCACGGCCCGGGGCGCGTTCGACACCGTCGTGGATCCGGGAGCGCGCCAGGACTGGGTCCACACCGGCCTGCGGGTGCTCGCCCTGGCCCCGGGCCAGTCCGAGGCGTGGACCGCCGAAGGCGTTGAGGCGATGGTGGTGCCCCTGCAGGGGGCGTGCACCGTGGACGTGGAGACCGGTGACGGGGTCGAGGGCGCGGGCCGCTACGCGCTGCGGGGCCGTCCGGACGTCTTCGCCGGCCCCACGGACGTGCTCTACGCGCCCGTCGGCTCCCGCCTCACCGTGACAAGCGAGTCCGGGGGCCGCTTCGCGCTCGCCCTGGCCGTCGCGGACGCCGCCCACCCGGTTGCCCTGATCCGCGTCGAGGACATCCCGGTGGAGACCCGCGGGGGAGGGGCCATGACGCGCCAGGTGCGCAACTTCGGCACCGTCGGCTCCTTCGACGCCTGTGACTCCCTGATCGCCTGTGAGGTCATCACCCCGGGAGGCCACTGGTCCAGCTACCCGGCGCACAAGCACGACGAGACGGTGGACGACCCCGAGCACCCGGAGTCGGAGCTGGAGGAGATCTACTACTACGAGATCGCCCCGTCCCCTACGGGAGGGCCGGGCTTCGGGTACCACCAGACCACCTCCGCGGACCCGGCCCGTCCCCTCGACATCCTGGCGGAGGTGCGGGCCGGCGACGTCGTCCTCGTGCCGCACGGGTGGCACGGACCCTGTGCCGCAGCGCCCGGGCACGACATGTACTACCTCAACGTCATGGCCGGCCCCGCTCCGGAGCGGGCCTGGCACATCACGGACCATCCGGACCAGACCTGGGTGCGCGGCACCTGGTGACCCCGTCGCGGGCAACGCCGCCCGCCACGCGAAGAGAGAGACCTTCCATGAACCACACCCCCTCGCCCCTGCCCCAGGACGTCCGCGTCGGCGTGATCGGCGTCGGCCAGATGGGTGCCGACCACGTCGCCCGCATCACCGAGCGCATCAAGGGTGCCCGGGTCAGCGTCCTGACCGACTACTTCCGTGACAAGGCGAAAGAGCTCAGCGCCTCCGTCCCCGGCAGTCGAGTGGTGGACACCGCCGAGGAGCTCATCGCCGCCGACGACGTCGACGCCGTGCTGATCGCCAGCCCGGGGATGTTCCACAAGGGCCAGGTGCTGGCCTGCATCGCCGCGGACAAGCCCGTGCTGTGCGAGAAGCCCCTGGCCATGAACCCCCAGGACGCGTATGCCGTGGTGGAGGCCGAGCGGGCGGCCGGGAAGTCGTCCGTATCCGTCGGCTTCATGCGCCGCTTCGACGCCGAGTACGCGGAGCTGAAGGACGCCCTCGACGCCGGCGAGCTCGGCCAGGTCAGCGTGATCAACTTCAAGCACCGCAACGCCCACACGCCGGCCGGCTTCGTGGACAGGATGATGGTCCACGACTCGGCTGTGCATGAAGTGGACGCCATCAGCTTCTTCCTCGAGGAGCCGGTGGTGGAGGTCCAGACGATCCTGCCGCTGGCCGGTCCGCGCGCCGAGCCGGGTCAGCACGACCCCATGATCTTCCTGTTCCGCACCGCGTCCGGCCGGATCGTGACTGACGAGCTGTACGTGAACACGGCGTCGGGCTACGAGGTGCGAGCCGAGGTCCTCGGCTCCGAGGGGATCTCCACGATCGGCCACAGCGTCGCCCGGGTCACCACCCAGAAGCCCGGCGGCCAGTGGGGCGGCACGATCCCGGACTCCTTCGTCCCGCGCTTCGCCGCCGCCTACGACGCCGAGGTCCAGGCCTGGATCGCGGCCGTGCAGTCCGGTGCCGGTGTCGCCCCCCGCTCCGCCACCGCATGGGACGGCTACCTCGCCGCCGCCGTCTGCGAGGCGGCAGAGATCTCCCTCACCACGGCGGGGTTCGTCCCCGTGACCGTGCAGCCCCGTCCCTGACGACGCGGCGTCATGGCCGCCGCGGATCCCGCGACGGCCGCAGCCTCAGCACCACCACTCCAGCATCGATCCGTACGTCGTGCAGGGCCGTCCCCGTCGGGGAGGCCCGTGGCGTGCGGGTCCCGCTGACCGACAAAGGAGCCACCCATGTCCCACGGGGCACCCCTCATCTCCTCCGGGGAGAGCGACACGCTTCCGCCGCTCACGCCGGGCCACTACCAGAAGCGCCTGGGCGTCGTCGCGCTGATCGCCACGCTCGGCGGCCTGCTCTTCGGCTACGACACGAGCGTCATCAACGGAGCCGGCGGCTTCATGACCGAGGACCTCGGTCTCGGACCGCTGGACCTCGGTGTCGCGGTGAGCGCACTGCTCTTCGCGGCCGCGGTCGGCGCGCTGACCGGAGGCCGTCTCTCGGACGCCATCGGTCGCAAGCGGACCATCCTCCTCCTCGCCGTGCTGTTCCTCGGGGGCGTGGCGATCATCGTCCCCGCCCCCAACCTGGGCTTCATCGTGGCCGGCCGCATCGTCCTGGGCTTCGCCGTCGGCGCGGCCTCCGTGGTGATCCCGGTCTACCTCGCCGAGCTCGCCCCGTACGAGATCCGCGGATCCCTCGCCGGCCGCAACGAGATGATGATCGTGATCGGCCAGCTGCTGGCCATCGTGATCAACGCCATCCTCGGCAACCTCTGGGGTGCGCAGTTCCCGGGGATCTGGCGGGTGATGTTCGCCTTCGCCGGCATCCCGGCACTCCTGCTGCTGCTCGGGCTGAGCCGACTGCCGGAGTCCCCGCGCTGGCTCATGGCCCAGGGGCGGGAGGAGCAGGCCCTCGGCGTCCTCGAGCAGATTCGCCCGGAGGGGCGCGCCGCCGCGGAGCTGGCGGTCATCGAGGAGTCCCGCCGCAAGGAATCGCGCGAGGCCTCGCTCGGCGCCGGGGCCATCTTCGCGAACAAGAACCTCCGCAAGATCCTGCTCATCGGCTGCGGCCTCGCGTTCTTCCAGCAGACCACCGGCATCAATTCGATCATGTACTACGGCGAGCGTGTCCTCGAGGACGCCGGATTCGCCCGGAACGGCGCGCTCATCGCGAGCATCGCCCCCGCGGTGATCGCGGTCGTCGGCGCCGTGATCGCGCTGAGGATCATCGACCGCGTCAGCCGCCGCAAGACCTTCCTGTGGGGCTACGGTCTCGTGGCCCTCTTCCATGTGCTCATCGGCCTCGCCGCCGTCCTGGTGCCGAACGACAGCGCGATGAAGCCCTTCCTCCTGCTCCTGCTGATCACCCTGTTCGTCGGCTCGATGCAGCTCTTCCTCAACGTGGCCACGTGGGTCACGCTCTCGGAGATCTTCCCGCAGAAGATCCGCGCGTTCTCGATGGGCGTGTCCGTGTTCGTCCTGTGGACCTCGAACGCGCTCCTGGGCCTGTTCTTCCCCCAGCTGATCGCCACGGTGGGGCTGTCTGGCTCATTCTTCCTCTTCGCAGCGCTGAACGTGGTCGCGTTCTTCTTCTCCCTGAAGTGGGTGCCGGAGACCCGGGGCCAGACCCTGGAGCAGCTGGAGGAGGACGTCACGACAGGTGCGATCCACCTGCGGCACATGCCTCAGCCCTCCGGCACCGGGGTGTGACCCGAGGGCGTCACGGATCGCCGCAGCCCGTCCCAGACGGGTCGGGCGGCACACGCCACGGTCTAGCGGCCCGGGGTCCCCGCCCCGGGCCGCTGGACCGTGTGATATCCAGAGGGGGCGGTGACCGACCCGCCCGTCGGGTGGGGACGGCGGGGGAGGGCGCATCACCGCCCCTCCAGGACCAGACGAGTGAGGAATGACCGTGGCAGATGTCGACGGACCCGCGTCCGTTCTTGAGCTGGCCGTCGACCGCGACGCCGCGACCCCCCTGTACCTCCAGCTGGCGCGGGCCATCGAGGACGCGATCCGCGACGGCCGCCTCCAGCCCGGCTCCCCCCTGGAGAACGAGCTCGGGCTGGCCAAGCGGCTGGGCCTGTCCCGCCCCACCGTCCGCCACGCCATACAGGAGCTCGTGGACAAGGGGATGCTGGTGCGCAAGCGCGGCGTCGGCACCCAGGTGGTGCGCGCCCCGATGAGCCGGCAGGTGGCGCTGACCTCCCTGGCGGATGACCTCCGGCGGGCGGGGAAGAACCCCCAGACCGAGGTGGTCGAGTACCGGCTGGGCCGCCCGGGGGCCCGGGAGCGCGAGATCCTCCGGCTCGGCGCCCGCGAGCAGGTGCTCGAGATCCTGCGCATCCGCTCCGCCGAGGGGGAGCCCCTCGCCGTGATGCGCAACGTCCTACCGGCACGGAACGCCCCCAGCCGGGACGAGCTGGTGGAGAAGGGCCTCTACGCCTGCCTGCGGGAGCGGGGCATCACCACGGTCCTTGCCCACGAGACCATCGGGGCCACCGTGGCCGACGAGGAGCTGGCGGACTTCCTCGACGAGGCCGAGGGGGCTCCGCTGCTCACCATGGAGCGCACGGCCTACAGCAACGACGGCAAGGTCGTGGAGTACGGGCGCCACGTGTACCGGGCCTCCCGCTACTCGTTCTCCGTGACGCTCGTGGACTCCTGACGGGTCGGCGGCCTCAGACCTCGAGGTCCCCCAGCACGCGGCCGGGCTTCGCGGTGCCCTCGGACAGCGAGTAGGTGAGCCCGACGACGGCGGTGCGCCCCGACTCGACGGCCGCGCGGACGGACTGCGAGGTCTCCAGGAGGTGGTCGCAGGTCTGGTCCACGTGCTCGGCCACGAACTCGTCGACCTCCTCCAGCCCGCGGCGACGCCCGGCCAGCACGGACGGGATGATGCGCTCCACGAGGGGGCGCACGAAGCCGCGCGGCATGGTGCCGGAGATGTAGGACTCGACCGTCGCCGTGACGGCGCCGCACGAGTTGTGGCCCAGGACGATGACGAGCGGGATCTCCAGCACGTCCACGCCGTACTCGATGGAGCCCAGCACGGCGTCGTCGATCACGTGGCCGGCCGTGCGCACCACGAACACGTCGCCGAGGCCGAGGTCGAAGATGATCTCGGCCGCCAGGCGCGAGTCGGCGCAGCCGAAGATCACGGCGACCGGGGCCTGACCGGCGGTCAGGTCGCTGCGCCGCTCGGCGTTCTGGTTCGGGTGGCTCGGCTCGCCCGCCACGAAGCGGCGGTTGCCCTCGGCGAGGACCTCCCACGCCTCGGCGGGGGTCAGGTCGGAGGTGGGGACGACGACGTCGGGGGCCGGCGTCGTCTCGGGGCGGGTGTGGGGGGTCATCGGGTCTCCTTCGCGACGCCGTGCGCCAGGTCTTCGAGGACGGCCTGGTCGCCGGTGGTGGTCAGCACCACGGTGCTGCCGTCCACCTCCGCCACGAGCCGTCGCTCCGGCTTCTTCGGATCGGCGTGGAGGTCCCACGCGATCCCGTCGATCTCGATCGTCTCCGACGTCGGGACCTGGTCCACCCGCAGGCTCACCCAGGTGGGGTCGACGTCCTCGGCCTGCTGCAGGCCCGCGAACACCGTGTCCGTGACCACCCAGCCGACGTCCCACGTGGAGACGCCGTCCAGCTTCTGCAGGCGGGCGTAGTTGGCGTACCAGGACTCCGGTACCTCGGGCGCCAGGGCCGGCAGGTCGCCGTCGTCGTGGGGGATCGTGGCGGCCTCGGCGGCGACGTCGACGCGGTCCTCACGGGGCCGCTGCGGCGGCTCCGGGTTGAGCAGGAGGACCACGGCCACGATCGCCAGCAGAGCCGCCAGGGAGAGCACCATGGCCATCCACGGCTGCCGGGCCCGCTGCGCCTGCGTGGCGGTCAGGACGGGACGGGGGGCGGGGGCGTGGGGGTCGGCGGAGCTCACGGTCAGCATTGTGCCACCCACGGGAGGCCGCCCCCGTAGGATGAGGACCGGGGCAGAGCCGCCCTCACGCCCCGTCTCGTGCGGACGGAGCGCCGCGAGCAAGGATCGGAGCAGCGATGACCAGCGCGTCCTCGGAGAAGACCGGCTACGAGAATCACGTCCCGGACCGCAACCTGGCCATGGAGTTGGTGCGGGTGACCGAGGCGGCGGCCATCGCCGCGAGCCCCTGGGTGGGCTACGGGGACAAGAACAAGGCGGACGGCGCCGCGGTGGACGCGATGCGCGCGTTCATGGACACCGTGGCCATGGACGGCACCGTGGTGATCGGCGAGGGCGAGAAGGACGAGGCCCCCATGCTGTTCAACGGCGAGCAGGTCGGCGACGGCTCCGGCGCCGCCGTGGACGTGGCCGTGGACCCGATCGACGGCACCCGCCTGACCGCCATGGGCTACAACAACGCGCTCTCCGTCTTCGCGGTGGCCGAGCGCGGCACCATGTTCGACCCGTCGGCCGTGTTCTACATGGACAAGCTCGTGGTGGGCCCCGAGGCCGCCGACTTCGTGGACATGCGCCTGCCGGTGAAGCAGAACGTGAACCTCGTGGCCAAGGCCCTGGACAAGCCCGTCTCGCAGGTGACCGTGTGCGTGCTGGACCGCCCCCGCCACGAGGGCCTGGTCAAGGAGATCCGCCAGGCCGGCGCCCGCGTGAAGTTCATCCTGGACGGCGACGTCGCCGGCGCCATCGCCGCCGCCCGCCCGGGCACCGGCGTGGACATGATGATGGGCATCGGCGGCACCCCCGAGGGCATCGTCACCGCGTGCGCGATCAAGGCCACCGGCGGCATCATCCAGGGCCGCCTGGCCCCCACCAACGACGCCGAGAAGCAGAAGGCCCTCGACGCCGGCCTCGACCTCGACGCGGTGCTGACCACGAACGAGCTGGTCACCTCCGACCACTGCTACTTCGCGGCCACCGGCATCACCGACGGCGACCTGCTGCGCGGTGTGCGCTTCGCCGACGGCCGCGTGCACACGCAGTCCATCGTGATGCGCTCGTCGTCCGGCACGGTCCGCACCGTGGACGCCGAGCACGACGTGAAGAAGTGGTCCAAGTGGCTGGGGGACCGCGACGCCCGCTGAGCCCGCGGGCCGGTCTGCCGGGCTCAGCCCCGCGGCAGGCCGGCCACGTGCACCGTCGCCGGGGCGCCGGCCGCGGCGCGGACGGCCAGCGGGCCGGACGCCGTCTCCGCGGCGGGCAGGAACACGGCCTCGCCCGGGCCCAGCTCGATCTCCTGGCCTGCCAGGGCCAGGCTCGCCGTGCCGCGGGTGACCACCGCGATCCCGGGCCCGTGCACGTCGAGCCCGTGGACGGCGTCGTCCTCGAGCGTGGCCTGGAGCAGCTCGAACTCCTCGAACGGCGGGCGGAAGGCCACCACGGAGTCGGCCACGCGCTCGGGCTCGGTGGAGGGCACCGGCAGCGCCTCGAAGGTGACCACGCGGCGCAGCTCGGGCACGTCCACGTGCTTCGGGGTGAGCCCGCCGCGCAGCACGTTGTCCGAGGCCGCCATGACCTCCACGCCCAGCCCGTGCAGGTACGCGTGCACGTTGCCGGCGGGCAGATGGATGGCCTGACCCGGGGCCAGGTCCACGCGGTTGAGCAGGATGGCCACCACCACGCCGGGGTCGTCCGGGTGGTGCTGGGCGACCTCGAGGGCCGTGGCCAGCGAGGGGTCGCGCTCGGCCAGGTCCGGCGCGGCCCGCAGCACGTCCACGACCTGCGCCACGGCGCCGGGGGCGCCCCACACGGAGTCCGGGTCGAGGATCGAGGTGAACGCGTCCTCGAGGTCCCCGGCGGCGAGGGCCTGGCTGATCCGGGCGGCGGCGACGGCGACGGCGGACGTGTCCCCGTCCGCCCGCTCCGTGAGGGCGCGGGCCAGGGCCTCGAAGCTGTCCGAGGAGACCTCGGGGGAGCGGAAGCCGCACATCGCCGAGAAGGGGGTCAGCGCGAGCAGCATCTCCGGCTTGTGGTTCGCGTCCCTGTAGTTGCGCTGCGGGGCGCCGACCGGCACGCCGGCCGCCTCCTCCGCGGCGTATCCCGCGCGGGCCTGCTCCAGGGTGGGGTGCGCCTGGATGGACAGCGGGGCGCCCGCGGCGAGCAGCTTCATGAGGAAGGGCAGACGGCCCTCCGGTGCGGCGGGCCCGAGGCAGTGCTCGGGGTCCCCGGCCACCACCTCGTCCAGGCCGACGTGGGCACCGTCCGCCACGACGGCGACGCACGGGGCGCTCGGATGGTCGCCCAGCCACAGCTCGGCCTCGGGGCGGCCGGTGGGCTCGCGTCCCTGCAGGTCGGCGAGGAGCGTGGGGGAGCCCCAGGCGTAGTCACGGATCACGGGCTTCAGGACGTGCATGCGCCCAGCCTAGGTCAGCCCGTCGGCCCGCGCGTCGCGCCTCACGGGGCGGGGACGCACAGCCCGTTCGTCGAGGACGCGTGGTTCAGCACGTCCTCCTGGCCCAGGTCCTCGGCCGTCATCAGGTCCTCGGCGGTGAAGGGCTCGCCGTCGGAGCGGGTCGGCGGGGCCGGCCACGTGGCCGGGTCGTCCTCGTCGACGTCGGGGGTCTGCGTCTCCTGCGCGACGACGGCCAGCACGGTGAGCAGCGGCGTCGCCGAGACCCCGGTCGGCTCCGATCCGGCGGTTGCGGACTCATCGGCCAGCATCTCGTCCACGCGGCGGTGGACGAGGTCGTAGTCGGGGTAGGTGGTGAAGTGGGTGCCCGTGTCGCCGAAGTCGGGCGGGCCGATGGTCAGCCGCCGCATCTTCTGGCCGCGCGAGCGCTCGGCGAGGTCCGCGAACGTGCCGAGCTGGGACTGCGGCAGGTCGGTGGTCACGATCTGCTGGCCCGCCGCGAGGATCCCCTCGAAGCGGGTGAGCACGGTGGCGGGGCTGAACTGCTCCAGCATCGCCGCCTGCATGCACTGCTGCCGGCGGATGCGGGCGTAGTCGGTGGACCAGTGCCGGGAGCGGGCGAAGGCGAGCGCGTCGTCGCCGTTGAAGTGGTGGGTGCCCGGCTCCCACCAGATGTTGCCCCAGGCGCCGTCGGGCCGGACGCCGCGGTGCACCACGTAGCCGCCGCTGACGACGTCCACCCCGCCCATGGCGTCGATCAGCTGGGCGAAGCCGCCCATGTCCATGAGGGCGTAGCCGGAGACGTCCAGGCCGAGGATGCCGCCGGCGGCGTCCTTCATGGCCTCGGCGCCGGGGTGTTCGGCGTCCGGGTAGAGGTCTGCGTGATGCTCCTCCACGTCCGTGTAGAGGGCGTTGAGGATGCACTCGTCGCCGCAGTCGAAGCCGTTGGGGTACACGTCCCACAGCGGGGAGCCCTCGACGAACGGCGCGTTCTGGAGATTGCGGGGCAGGGAGAACATCACGATGGCGCCGGTGCGGGCGTCCACGGAGACCACGTGCATGGAGTCCGGGCGCAGCCCCTGGCGGCCCTCGCCGGCGTCCGCGCCCAGGACCAGGATGTTGTAGCGGCCCTCGGCCTCCGGGACGGCCGGCCCCTCCTGGAAGACCTCGCCGAGCGCCCCGCGGCTCGTGTTCGCCGCCCAGCCGCCGTAGAGCAGGGCGCCGCTGGTGAGCACGAGCGCGAGCGCGGTGACCGCCGCCGTGATCTTCCGCGCGCCGGGGGCGAGCAGGTGCGGCCGGATCAGCCGGAACGTGTCCACCCACAGCACCGCCCAGCCCACCGCCAGCGCCGCCAGGACCACCGCCAGCCCGAGCAGCACGCCGTCCCGGGCCATGAGCGAGATCAGGCTCGCGCGGGAGACCAGCCACCACAGCAGCCCGAGGATCAGCACGGCCCACACGGTGACGGTGACCCGCAGCGCCACGCGGCCGAGCCGGCGGCTGCCGGCGACGAGCTGGGCGCCGCCGGGGACCAGCAGGGTCAGGGCGGTGAGGATCAGCGCCCGGCGGGTGCGCTCGGTGGGGGAGGCGACGCGTGGATCTCGGAGCGGGTCGGGCTGCGCGTGACCGGCGGGCACGGATCCGGTGGCGGGCGACATCAGCGGTCGGCGGCCATCCGCTCGCGCAGGCGGGCCCCCTTGGCCCGGGCCTGGGCGTTGAGCTCGTCGGCGTGCTCGGCGAGGGCGGCGCGCAGG
>NZ_KV825098.1:0-10168 GCF_001816085.1 Micrococcus sp. HMSC31B01 | reverse complement strand
CGGCGCCGGACCACGGGCGTGCGTCCGAACCCGGCGCGACCCTTCGGGGTCGAGGTGCTGGTCCCGGCCGGTCCGTCACCCGACACGGCACCCGGCCGGACGCCCGGCGCGCGTGGCGGGGGGACGCCGTCGTACTGGGTCTACGGGCACGACCGCACCCCGTGCCTGCGCTGCCGCGGCCCCGTCCGCCAGGAGGACTACGGCTCCCCCGAGGACGATGCGCGGCGGCTGTGGTGGTGCCCGCACTGCCAGCGCTGAGCCGGACGCGCCCCAACGGTGGCCGCGTGTCGTCCCCGTTCCCTACGCTGAACCCGCCCCCGACCCGAGGAGAAGTCATGGCCGACCCGTTCCCGAAGGACCCGGAGGGCGCCGTCGTCGCGCTCGTGCTGGCCGGCGGCACCGGCGGCCGCCTCATGCCGCTCACCGCGGCCCGCGCCAAGCCGATGGTGCCGCTGGCGGGCCAGTACCGGCTGATCGACGTCGTCCTGTCCAACCTGGCCCACTCGCGCCTGCGGGACGTGTGGGTCGTGGAGCAGTACCGCCCCTTCACGCTCAACCAGCACCTGGCCGGCGGCCGGCCGTGGGATCTCGACGGCACCCGCCACGGCCTGCGGCTCCTGCCCCCCGCGCAGGGCCGCGCCGAGGAGGGCTTCGCCCGCGGCAACGGCCACGCGATCGCCCAGCAGCTGCCGCTGCTGGAGCAGTTCGGCGCCGAGACCGTCGTCGTGCTCTCCGCCGATCACCTGTACCAGCTGGACCTGCGCCCCGTGCTGGCCGAGCACACCCGCTCCGGCGCCGAGCTCACCGTGGTCACCACCGAGACGGACGAGGACCCCTCGCGCTTCGGCGTCGTCCAGGTGGACGACGACGGCGCCGTGACCGACTACGCCTACAAGCCGGAGGACCCGGCGGGCACGCTCGTGGCCACCGAGGTGTTCGTGTTCGACGTCGCCGCGCTCTCCGAGGTGGTCGGCGACCTCGTGGCGGGCGAGGACGAGGCGGCCACCAAGGACGAGGGCGAGACCGATGAGGACGGCGACCCCGTGGGCTCCTCCCTCGGCGACTACGGGGAGAGCATCATCCCGGCGTTCGTGGCGCGGGGGCGCGTGCGGGAGCACCGCCTCGTCGGGTACTGGCGGGACATCGGCACCCTGGACGCGTACGTCCGCGCCCACCGGGAGATCCTCGACGGCACCGGCCTGGACGTCGCTGCCGAAGGCTGGCCGCTGCTGACCAATCCGCACGCCGCTCCGCCGGCCTGGGTCGCCCCCGAGGCGACCGTCACCGGCTCCCTGCTCAGCCCCGGCTGCCGGATCGCGGGCGAGGTGACCGACTCGGTCGTGGGCCCCAGCGTGGTGGTCGAGGCCGGCGCCGTGGTGCGCGGGAGCATCCTGCTGGGCGAGTGCACGGTGCCCTCGGGCGCGGTGCTGGACACGGTGATCGCCGACGTCGGCGCCGCCATCCCGGCCGAGGGCGCCACGGGGCGCGCGGAGCCGGCCGACGAGGTCGTGGTCCTCGAGCCGGGCGAGCGCGGGCCCGCCTCCTCGGACGAGACCACCGGTTCGGGCGCCCCCGTCAGGGACTGATCGGCCGCGCCCTCCGGACCGGCCCGCCGGCCCGGTCTGCGGCGAGCACGGCCAGCTCCAGCATCAGGCGTCCCCGCGGGTCCTGCAGGCTGCACCCCGTCAGCTCCACCAGGCGCTTGGTGCGGTAGATGACGGTGTTGCGGTGGCAGATCAGGTCCTCCGCGGCGAGGGTCGCGGAGCCCGAGCGGCGCAGCAGCGCCCGCAGGGTCTCCATCAGAGTGGCGCGCTGGTCCGCGGGCAGCGCCCGGAGCGGTCCCAGCACCTCCTCCACCAGCAGCGCGGCGACCTCCGGGCTGGACTCCAGCAGCACCTCCGGCAGCCGATGGGAGGCCCAGGCGAGCCGCCGCTCGCCCGGCGGGAGCGTGTGCGCCGCCCGCGTCGCCAGCCGGAACGCCGCCGCCGTCTCGGGGATCCCCTGCCGGGCCCAGGCCACTCCCACCTGGCCCTCGACCAGCGGGCCCAGCGCCTCCGTGAGCCATTCCTCGTCCGTCGAGGGAGGCTCGACGACACCGTAGAGCGCCCCCTCGCGCACAGCCCAGCGGGACGTCGCCCCGAGTCGCCCCATGCGGTCCTCGGGGTGATGGAGCACGTCGCTCCCCGGGTCCTCGGCGAGGGCGACGACGCAGGCGAGGGGGGCGGTCGCCCGGACGCCCAGGATCTCCTCGGCCTGCTCCGCGTAGACGGGGTCCGCGCCCTTCCCCTCCAGCAGCCCGGCCAGGCAGTCCTCCTGACGGCGCAGGTCGCGCAGGGTGAGGCGCGCGGTCTCCCGCCGGTAGGCGGCGCTGAGGACCTCGCCCGTGACGCTCAGGTCCTCCCACAGCCGGCGCCCCGCCTCGAGGAGCTCCTCGGTCGTGATGTCGAGCCTGCCCTCGCGGACCCGCCGTCCCAGCTCCTCCCAGAGCAGCCGGTTGCCCGAGGTGTAGGTGGAGATCACGGTCTCCAGGGGCACCCCCTGGCGGGCGCGCTCGACGCCGGTGGCCCGCCACGTGTCGACCAGGCGCCCTCCCGCGCCCTCCCCGGAGGGCACGCCGGCCAGGCCCCGCAGGCCCCGACGGACGTGCTCCCGCGTGCTACGACGCAGCCTGGCCCGCAGCTCCGGCGTGGACCACGCCCCGCCCTGGTCGCCGCCCAGCGTGGCGGCGGCGATCTCGTCGGCGATCCGGTCGGCGTCCTCCAGCAGCGCCGACCAGGCCTCCCGCAGACGGCGCTCCGCGTCCCCGGACTCCTCGGGGACCCCTGCCTCCTGCACCATGCCGTCCTCCTCGCCGCCCCCGCCGGCGGCGTCCGGCCGGGCGGGACTCGTGTCCTGGCTGCACAACCGACTCTGTGCTCCGTGCCCATAGTGCCACTGTGGCGCCGGTCATACGGTGGGCGGAGACCTCGTCCGCACCCGGACCCATCCCACCCGAGCCCCCCCAGAGGAGCCGACATGAGCGAGACCCGCTCGGGCGTCCTGCCCGACCACGACATCTACCTCCTCGACGACGAGCTGACGGAGGAGCAGCGCGAGGTGCGCGACCGCGTCCGCGCGTTCGTCGACGCCGAGCTCATGCCCGTCATCAACGACTACTGGGAGCGCGCCGAGTTCCCGTTCGAGCTCGTGCCCAAGCTGGCGGAGCTGAACGTGGCGGGCACCGTCATCGAGGGGTACGGCTGCCCCGGCATGAGCCGCATGGCCGGAGCCCTGGTGTCGATGGAGCTGGCCCGCGGGGACGGATCCTTCAACACCTTCTTCGGGGTGCACTCCGGGCTGGCGATGGGCTCGATCAACGCTTTCGGCTCGGACGAGCAGAAGGAGCGCTGGCTGCCCCGGATGGCCCGGATGGAGATGATCGGCGCCTTCGCGCTCACCGAGCCCGACCACGGGTCCGACTCGGTGGCCCTCGAGACCACCGCCCGCCGAGAGGGCGACACCTGGGTGCTCGACGGCGCGAAGCGCTGGATCGGCAACGCCTCCTACGCCCACGTCATCGTCATCTACGCCCGCGACGTGGCCGACGGCCAGGTGAAGGCGTTCGTGCTGGAGCGGGAGCCGGACACGGAGTTCCCCGCCGGCTTCGAGCCGACCGTGATCACCGGCAAGATCGGCAAGCGCGCGATCCTCCAGCCGGACATCGTGATCTCCGGCCTGCGCATCCCCGAGGCGGACCGGCTCCCCGGTTGCTCCTCCTTCAAGGACGTCAACCGCGTCCTGAGCACGACCCGCGGCGGCGTGGCCGTCGAGACGCTCGGCCACGCCGTCGCCGCGTACGAGGCCGCCGTCGCCTACGCCGGGCAGCGCGTCCAGTTCGGCAAGCCGATCGCCGGCCACCAGCTGGTCCAGGGGCAGCTGGCCACCATGCTGGCCGACGTCACCAACATCAAGCTCACGTGCTTCCGCCTCCTGGAGCTGCAGGACCAGGGTCGCCTGACCGGCCCGATGGCCTCGCTCGCGAAGATGTCGGCCGCGCGCCAGGCCCGCCGGGTGACCTCCATGGCCCGGGACATCCTGGGAGGGAACGGGCTGCTGCTGGAGAACCACGTCGCCCGCCATCTGACGGACATGGAGGTCGTCTACACTTACGAGGGCACCGACTCCATGCAGTCGCTGATCGTCGGCCGCGCCATCACCGGCGTGTCGGCCTTCGCCTGAGACCTCCCCGCCCTCTCCCCGCCCCCCTTCCCGAAGGAGCACCACCATGCCTGAAGCCGTCATCGTCTCCGCCGTCCGCTCCCCCATCGGCCGCGCCCGCAAGGGGTCCCTCCGCGACCTGCGCGCCGACGACATGGCCGCCCAGATGGTCACCGCCGCCCTGGACCGGGTCCCCGAGCTGGACCGCGCCGAGGTCGAGGACCTCATCCTGGGCTGCGGCGCCCCCGGCGGGGAGCAGGGCGGCAACCTCGGCCGCGTGGTCGCGGTCTTGGCCGGCCTGCCCTCCGTGCCCGGCACCACCATCACCCGCTTCTGCTCATCCAGCCTGCAGTCCACCCGCATGGCGTTCCACGCCATCCGCGCCGGGGAGGGGGACGTGTTCGTCTCCGCCGGCGTCGAGTCGGCCAGCCGGCTGGACCGCGGCGCCTCCGACGAGGACACCCGCAACCCGGCGTTCCGCTCCGCGTGGGAGCGCTCGGCCCGCCGGGCCGAGGGCGACGCCCCCGTGTGGACGGACCCCGCCGAGGAGGGCGAGCTGCCGGACGTCTACATCGCCATGGGCCAGACGGCTGAGAACGTGGCGCAGCTGCGTGGCGTCTCCCGCCAGGCCCAGGACGAGTACGCCGTGCGCTCCCAGCAGCTCACGGAGAAGTCCCAGGCCTCCGGCTTCTGGGACCGGGAGATCTCCCCGCTCGTCCTGCCCGACGGCATCCGGGTCACCCGGGACGACAGCCCGCGCGCGGGCACCACGCTCGAGGCCGTTTCCCAGCTGAACCCCGTCTTCCGGCCCGACGGCACCGTCACCGCCGGCAACGCCTGCCCCCTCAACGACGGCGCCGCGGCGCTCGTCGTCATGAGCGACACTCGCGCCGCCGAGCTGGGGCTGACCCCGCTCGCCCGGATCGTGTCCACGGGCCTCTCCGCCCTCTCTCCCGAGATCATGGGCCTGGGCCCCGTGGAGGCGTCCCGGCAGGCGCTGGCGCGGGCCGGGATGAGCATCGACGACGTCGACCTCGTGGAGATCAACGAGGCGTTCGCGGCGCAGGTGCTCCCCTCCGCCGAGGACCTGGGGATCCCCCTGGACAAGCTCAACGTCAACGGCGGGGCAATCGCGCTGGGCCATCCCTGGGGTATGACCGGAGCCCGGATCACCGCCACCCTGCTGAACTCGCTGCGCGAGCACGACAAGCACATCGGCCTCGAGACCATGTGCGTCGGCGGCGGCCAGGGCATGGCGATGGTCATCGAGCGCCTGTCCTGAGTCCTTCCCGCCCCGTCCGCACCCGCACCCGCACCGACCCTCCCGGAGGAACCCCATGACCGAGCCCCGCATCGCCGTCGTCACCGGAGCCGCGCGCGGCATCGGCGCCGCCCTGGCCCGACGCATGGCGGAGGACGGCTTCGCCGTCGCCGCCGTCGACCTCTCGGCCGAGGCGTGCGCCGACGTCGTCGGGCAGATCGAGGAGGCCGGCGGGACGGCCCGCGCCTTCGCCGCCGACGTCGCCCGGGAGGAGTCGGTCGCCCAGGTGATGGACGCCGTCGTCGCCGAGCTGGGTGCGCCCGCCGTGCTGATCAACAACGCGGGCGTGCTCCGGGACAACCTGCTGTTCAAGATGAGCGCCCAGGACTGGGACACGGTGATGGACGTGCACCTGCGCGGGCACTTCCTCATGACCCGCGCCGCCCAGCGCCATATGACGGAGCAGGGGTGGGGGCGGATCGTGAACATCTCCTCCACGTCCGCGCTGGGCAACCGGGGGCAGGCGAACTACGCCGCGGCCAAGGCCGGGATCCAGGGCTTCACCAAGTCCGTCGCTATCGAGCTGGGCCGCTTCGGGATCACGGTGAACGCCATCGCGCCGGGCCTGATCGAGACGGACATGACCCGGGCCACCGCCGAGCGGATCGGCGTCCCCTACGAGACGTACGTGGCCAAGGCGGCGGAGCAGATCCCCGTCGCCCGCACCGGCACCCCCGAGGACATCGCCGCCGCGGCCTCCTTCTTCGCCCGCCAGGAGGCCTCCTTCATCTCGGGCCAGGTCCTCTACGTGGCCGGCGGACCCAAGGCCTGAGCCCCCCACGAGGAGAACGCCATGCAGACCTTCGACGGACTGGACGAGTTCGAGCGGGCCGTGGGCACCCACCTGGGCCACAGCCGCTGGCGCACCGTCACCCAGGAGCAGGTGGACCTGTTCGCGGACACGACCGACGACCACCAGTGGATCCACGTGGACCCCGAGCGGGCGGCCCGGGGACCCTTCGGCTCGACGGTCGCCCACGGCTTCCTCACCCTCGCGCTGCTGCCCTCGATGGTGCGGGAGATCTACCGGGTGGAGGGGATGGCCATGGTCGTCAACTACGGATCGGACCGGGTCCGCTTCCCCCATCCGACCCCCGTCGGCGCGCGCATCCGCGCCGGCGCCGAGCTCACCCGCCTGGACCGCGGCCCCCAGGGGGCGCTGGCCATGGTGACCACCACCGTGGAGATCGAGGGAGTGGCGAAGCCGGCCTGCGTGTCGGACTCGCTCTTCCTCCTCCGCCCGGGAAAGGACGCGTCATGACGTTCAACATCTCCGTGCTCCTGCGCGAGAGCGCCGCCGAGCACCCGGACCGCCCCTGCGTGATCCTGGGCGACCGTGCCTGGATCTACGCGGAGGTGGACGCCGCCGCCGACCTGGTGGCCGCGAACCTCAGCGGGCTGGGCCTGGCCCCGGGCACCTCGGTGGCGGTGCAGCTCCCGGACATCCCGCAGTTCCTGTTCGCCTACTTCGGCCTCGTCCGTGCCGGCTTCGTCATGGTCCCCCTCAACCCCCTGCTGACGCCGCGCGAGATCGCCCATCACCTGTCCGACTCGGACACGGCCGTGCTCATCACCGTGGATACGGCGGCCGAGGCGGCGGTCAAGGGCGCGGCCCAGGCGGGCGGGTCCGACGGCGGTCCGACGGTGTACGTGGTCTCCACGGGCGCCGGGGAGCGGCCCGCGGGGACCCGGGACTTCGCGGAGCTGCTGGCCCCCGGCCCCTCGGTGGACATGGCCCCCACCCAGGCCGACGACACCGCGGTGATCATCTACACGAGCGGCACGACCGGCCCCCCCCAAAGGCGCCGAGCTCACCCACTTCGGCATCTACATGAACACGACGGTCTCCGGCGCGCGCATCCCGATCCGGCCCGACGACGTGGTCCTGGCCGTGCTGCCCTTCTTCCACGTGTACGGGCTCACGAGCGTGCTGAACATCTGCGTCCGCCACGCCTGCACCATGGTCCTGCTCCCCCGCTTCGACGCCGCCGCCGCGCTCGACCTGGTGGAGCGCCACGGGATCACCCGCATCTCCGCCGTGCCGACCATGCTGATCGGCATGGTGGAGGACCCCGACACCGGGCGGGACCTCTCGTCCGTGAGCCAGGTGGTCTCCGGAGGCTCGGCCCTGCCCCAGGAGGTGCTGCGGCGCTTCGAGGCGAAGTTCCCGCGGGCGACCATCCTGGAGGGGTACGGCCTCTCCGAGTCGACCAGCTCGGTGGCGGTGAACGTCTCCCGGGAGGAGCGCCGCGTCATGTCCATCGGCAAGCCGCTGTGGGGCACCGAGTGCCGCGTGGTGGACGCGGAGGGACACCTGCTCGGCCCCGGGGAGGACCAGGTGGGGGAGCTGCTCTTCCGCGGCCCCACCATCATGAAGGGCTACTACCGCAACCCCGAGGCCACGGCGGCCACCCTCGTGGACGGGTGGCTGCGCACCGGGGACATGGGGTACCGGGACGAGGACGGGTTCATCTACGTGGTGGACCGCAAGAAGGAGCTCATCCTCCGCGGCGGGTACAACGTGTACCCCCGCGAGGTGGAGGAGGTCATCGCCACGCACCCGGCGGTCTCCGAGGTGGCCGTGGTGGGGCGTCCGCACCCCTCCCTCGGCAGCGAGGTGGTGGCGGTCGTGAGCACCCGGCCGGGCATGAGCGTGACCCCGGCGGGGGTCATCGAGCACGCCAAGGTCTCCCTGGCGGCGTACAAGTACCCGCGCGAGGTGGTCGTGGTGGACAGCCTCCCCAAGACCGCCACCGGCAAGATCCGCAAGCGGGACCTGGCGACCACGCTGGCCGAGCCGGCCTCCCCCGAGTCGCACTCCGCGACGCCGTAGCCGCCCGCGACGACGGCCGCGCTTCCCTGTCCTCCCCTCCTGGGAGAATCGGGAACGTGGCCGTCCCCTCCCCCCTTCCCCTGCGTAACGGCGTCAACGCGACCCGCCTGCGCCTGCCCGCCTCCGGACCCTGGGCGTCCGTCCAGGAGTACGTCCTGGACCGCTTCGGCCACGTGGACCCGGACGGCATCCGGCGGCGCTTCGCCTCCGGGCAGGTCGTGGCCGCGGACGGCGCCCCCATCCCGGCGGACACGCCGCTCGGCGTGCACGACGACCTCTGGTACTACCGGGACGTCCCCGACGAGGCCCCGCTGCCCGTGACGCACACGCTCCTGCACCGCGACGAGCACCTCGTGGTCATCCACAAGCCGCACTTCCTGCCCACCACCCCGGGCGGCCGCTTCGTCCAGGAGACCGCGCTGGTGCGGCTGCGCAACGAGCTCGGCCTCGATGACCTCGTGCCCCTGCACCGGCTCGACCGGGCGACGGCCGGCGTCGTGATGTTCTCCGCGAACCCGGCCACCCGCGGCGCCTACCACCTGCTCTTCGAGCGGCGTGCCGTGGCCAAGACCTACGAGGCCGTGGCGCTCCTGCCGGACGCCCCCGACGACGGCGCCCGCCGCCCCGGCGCCCCGGCCGACCCCGTCCTGGGGCGATTCCCGCTGACCGTGCGCAGCCGGATCCGCAAGGACAAGGGGATCCTGCGCTCCGTGGTGGAGGAGATCCCGCCGGCCGCCTCGGGACGCCGGGCGGGCGCGCCGGTGCGGACCCGGCGGTCGAACCGGCCCCACGCCGGGGCGAACGCGGAGTCCCGGGTGGAGCTGCTGGGCGTCGGCGTCTCCGCCGGGACGCTGGCGGGGCGGCGCGTGGCGCACCTGCGGCTCACCCCGCGCACGGGCCGCACCCACCAGCTGCGCATCCACCTGGCCGCCCTGGGCCTGGGCATCGCGTTCGACCCGTTCTACCCGGACCTGCTCGACCTCGCCCCGGACGACGTCACGCGTCCCCTGCAGCTGCTCTCCCGGTCGCTGCGCTTCACGGACCCGGTGACGGGCGAGGAGCGGGAGTTCACCTCCCCCGCTGAGCTGCAGGAGCGACCGCGGTGACGGGCGGGGACCCGGCCGCCCTGATGGACGCGCTCGGAGTGTGGTTCCACCCGCTCACCGCGCTGCTCGTGGCCCTGGACGCCCCGATCCCACCCGTCCCGTCGGAGGTGGTGGTCATCGGCTCGGGGGCGCTCGCGGCCGAGGGCCGGGTCTCCCCCGTGGCCGCGGTGCTGGCGGCGTGGCTGGGCTGCTGGGCCGGGGACGTCGGCCTCTACGCGCTGTTCCGCCACGGCCTCGCCGACCGCCTGGACCGCTGGGCGTGGTGGCGTCGGATCCACCGGGGGATCCGGAGCCTGCTGGTGCGGGTGGGCCCGGCGGGCAGCCTGGCGGGGCTGTCCGTGCTGCGGTTCGTCTCGGGCGGGCGGACGGCGTCGATGGCGGCGGCCGGGATCGGCGGGATCCGCTGGCCCGTGTTCCTGTGGCTGTCCGGGGCGGGCTCGCTTGCGTGGTCCGGGTCCATGGTGGGGCTCGGCTGGATCACCGGCCGGGCCACCGGCCTGCCGTGGTGGGCGTCCGCGGTGGTCGGCATGGTGTTCGGTACCCTTGCAGGGTTGATGATCGCGGGGATCATGGCCCACCGTCGCCGGGGCCGGAAGGGGTGAGCATGCAGGACGCGTCCTCCGAGTCCCGCGCCGCCCTCGAGCGCCTCCGGGGCGCCTCGGCGCCCCGTCCCGACGACGACGCGACGCGTGCCCCCGCCGCGCGCCCCCG
>NZ_KV825097.1:0-1382 GCF_001816085.1 Micrococcus sp. HMSC31B01 | reverse complement strand
CGGTCGTCCCCGCTGCGGGGACGACCGGCCGACGTCGTGGGCCCCGATCACCGGGGCCGCGTGGCTCAGAGCTCGGAGGAGTCCACCGAGGTCACGTTCGGGTCCATGGGCACGCCCGGGCCGAAGGTGGTGGCCACGGTGGCCTTGGAGATGTAGCGGCCCTTGGAGGAGGACGGCTTCAGACGCAGGACCTCCTCGAGGGCTGCGGCGTAGTTCTCCACCAGGGCCTTGGCCTCGAAGGAGGTCTTGCCGATGATGAAGTGCAGGTTGGAGTGCTTGTCGACGCGGAAGTCGATCTTGCCGCCCTTGATGTCGGCCACGGCCTTGGCCACGTCCGGGGTCACGGTGCCGGTCTTGGGGTTCGGCATCAGGTTGCGGGGGCCGAGCACCTTGCCCAGACGGCCGACCTTGCCCATGAGCTCCGGGGAGGCCACGGCGGCGTCGAAGTCCACCCAGCCCTCGGAGATCCGGGCGATCAGGTCGTCGTCGCCCACGACGTCCGCGCCGGCGGCGCGGGCGGCCTCGGCGCGGTCACCGGTGGCGAACACGACGACGCGGGCGGTCTTGCCGGTGCCGTGGGGCAGGCTCACGGAGCCGCGGACCATCTGGTCGGCCTTGCGGGGGTCGACCGAGAGGCGGAGGGCCACCTCCACGGTGGCGTCGGTCTTGGAGGGGTTGGTCTCCTTGGCGAGGCGGATCGCCTCCACCGGCGAGTACAGATCCTCGCCGATCGCGGCCTTGGCCGCCTTGTATGCCTTGCTGCGCTGTGCCATCTGCGTTCTTCTCCTTGTGCAGTCGTGGTCTGCGGACCGCGCTCGGCCCTGCCACTGGAAGGGGGTGGGGGTGGGCGTCAGCCCTCGACGGTGATGCCCATCGAGCGGGCGGTGCCCGCGATGATCTTGGCGGCGGCCTGCACGTCGTTGGCGTTCAGGTCCTCCATCTTGGTCTGGGCGATCTCCTCGCACTGGGCCTGGGTCAGCGTGCCGACCTTGGCCGTGTGCGGGGTGGCGGAGCCCTTGGCGACGCCGGCGGCCTTCTTGATGAGCTCGGCGGCCGGCGGGGTCTTGGTCACGAAGGTGAACGAGCGGTCCTCGTACACGGTGATCTCGACCGGGACCACGTTGCCGCGCTGCGACTCGGTGGCGGCGTTGTACGCCTTGCAGAACTCCATGATGTTCACGCCGTGCTGGCCCAGGGCGGGGCCGATGGGCGGGGCCGGGTTGGCGGCGCCGGCCTGGATCTGAAGCTTGATCAGACCGGTGACCTTCTTCTTGGGAGCCATGAGTGGATCCTTCTCTCACTGGGGGACCCTCGGCGCAGGAGCGCACCGGGGGCGGTGGCCGCCGTGGCGCGGCGGCCGGTGCCGCGTCCGGGCCGGCAGG
>NZ_KV825096.1:0-2156 GCF_001816085.1 Micrococcus sp. HMSC31B01 | reverse complement strand
GGCGCCAGAGCTCACGCAGCGCCAGACCGCCGAGCGTGCCCAGGAGGGCACCGCCCAGGCCGCTGGAGCGGCGTCGCTGAGAGCGGGCCTGCCGGCCGAAGCCGGGGGGCCGGCCGACGTGCGCACCGATGGTGGGTCGGCTGGCGCGGCGGCCGCCGCCGAGAGTGCGGGTGAGGCTGGAGAGGATGCCCATGGTGTCCTCCTCGGACGTCGTGCCGGCCGCTCGGGCGTGGCCGGTCGGGTGCGCCTCAACCTAGGCGCCGGCCCCCGCGCGGTGTCCAGACCGGGCCTCCTCACGCATCGAGGCGGGATATCCACCCCACGGCCGCCCGCGGCAGCCGGATGGGGTCGATATCCCGCCTCGAAACGCGGGGGAGGGAGGGGCGTCAGTCCTGGAGCGGGGAGGTCTTCGGCTCGTCCCGCCAGAGGGCCACGTTCCGCGCCTCGGGCAGGTCGGAGATGTGGAAGCCCAGGTCCATGCCCGCCTTGAGCTTGCGCTCGTAGTCCCGGAGCAGCTTCACGGCCAGCCCGCCCAGCGGGATGATCGCCACGAGGTTGATGGTCGCCATGAGGGCCGCGAACGTGTCCGCGAGGTTCCACACCAGCGCCACGGAGCCGAGCGCGCCGCCGACCACGCACACCAGCACGAGCACGCGGAACACGCTGATGGCCCGACCCGCGTGGCGGCCGGCCAGGTACCGGATGTTGGCCTCACCGTAGTAGGTGTTGCCCAGCACGGAGGACCAGGCCAGGAAGAAGATGATGACGGTCAGCGCCGGGCCGGCCCACGCGCCCACGGCCTGCTGGAGCGCACCCTGGGTCACCTGCATGCCGAGCGCCTCCCCGCGTCCGTAGGCCGGGTTGGAGAGCAGGATGACGAACGCGGTGGCCGAGCACACGATCAGGGTGTCGAAGTAGACGCCCAGGGACTGCACGAAGCCCTGCTTGGCCGGGTGGGAGACGGCCGCGGTGGCGGCGGCGTTCGGGGCGGAGCCCATGCCGGCCTCGTTGGAGAACATGCCGCGGCGCACGCCCTGCATCACCATCGTCATGCCGACGGCGGCGCCCGCGACCTCGCGCAGGCCGAACGCGTGGCCCACGATCAGCGCGATCATGCCCGGGACCTCGGTGATGTTGACGACCATCACGATCAGGGCCAGGAAGATGTAGAACGTGGCCATCACGGGGACCAGCACGTTGGTCACGGCCGAGAGCCGGCGCACGCCGCCGAAGATCACGAGGCCGGTGAGGGCGGCCAGGCCCAGGCCCACGATCCACGCGGTGGTGGAGGACGCGCCCCAGTTGGCCTGCACGGACTCGGAGATCGAGTTGGACTGCACGGCGTTGAACACGAAGCCGTAGGTCACGGTGATGGCGACGGCGAACACGGCCGCCAGCCACTTCGCGCCCAGACCGTCGCGGATGTAGTACGCGGGCCCGCCGAAGTAGCCGTCCGCGCCCTTCTGCTTGTACAGCTGGGCCAGCGTGGACTCGACGAACGCGGTGGCGCCGCCGATGATCGCCAGCAGCCACATCCAGAACACGGCGCCCGGGCCGCCGATCACGATCGCGATCGCCACGCCGGCCACGTTGCCGGTGCCCACGCGCGAGGCCGCCGAGATGGTGAAGGCGCGGAACGGACTCACGCCGTCGTTCTCGAACCCGGTCTGGGACTTGGCCGTCACCGACCGCAGCATCTCCGGGAGCATGCGCACCTGCACGCCCACGGTCCGGATGGTGAACCACACCCCGGCCACGAAGAGCAGCGCCATCACGACGTACCAGTACTTGTCGTTGAAGGCCGTGACGGCCGCTGTGATCTGTTCCACTGTCGCTTCCACAGCCCCACCCTAGAGGCTGGGGCGGAGGACGCGGAATCGGGGCCGGGGTCAACCGGCGGCGGCGTCGTCCTCGACGCGGAGCTGGATCAGCTGCCCCATCCGCTCGGGCAGGTCCCCCTCGGGGGTGCCGACGCTGGCGTGGCGGGCGGCGGCCCGGGCGAGGTCGTCGGCCAGTTCGTTGCCGTGCACCCCCACGTGGCCCTTGACCCACGTGGTGTCCACCTGGACGTCCGCGGCCTGCGCCAGGTCGACGGCGGCCAGCAGGCGCCGCAGGGTGCGGCGGATGCGCTCGCCCCGGGCGCCGCCGAGGGTGAG
>NZ_KV825095.1:0-4533 GCF_001816085.1 Micrococcus sp. HMSC31B01 | reverse complement strand
GGCCGCCATCGCGGCGCTCGTGACGCTGGGCCCGCTGGGACTGACCCGCTGGCTGCGCCGGTACGCCCTCGACGTCGACTGCGTGCAGGTGCCCGTCCGGCACGGCCGCGTGCCCGTGGCCACCGCCGACTTCGTGCGGCGGTGCCACGCGGCGGGCCTGCCGGTGCACGTGTGGGTCGTGGACGAGCCCGCGGAGATCGAGCGCCTGCTCGACCTCGGTGTCGACGGGATCATGACCGACCGCGCCGACGTCCTCGCCGAGGTCTACGCCCGCCGCGGACTCTGGCCGCAGCGCTGACCCCCGCCCCTCAGAGCATCTTCGGCAGCAGCGCCCGCTTCATCCGCCCGTACGGCGGGTACGCGGTCTTGAGCGTGTCCACTTGGTCCGACTTCGTGATGGACGGGCGCAGGTGGGAGAACGTCTCGAACCCGTGGATGCCGTGGTACGCGCCCATCCCGGACGCGCCGATCCCGCCGAACGGCAGCGTCGCGATGCCGGCGTGCAGCAGGCCGACGTCGTAGCCGAGGCCACCGGCCTGCACCTGGTCGTCGAACGCCCGGTGATAGCTCGGCCGGTCCGTGAACAGGTAGGCGGCCAGCGGGTGCGGGCGCTCCGCGATGAAGTCCAGGGCGTCCTGGAAGGTGTCCACGGTCAGCACGGGCAGGATCGGGCCGAACAGCTCCTCCTGCATGAGCGCGCCGTCCGGCGTGACGCCCGTCACCACGGTGGGCGCCATGTACCGCCCCGCCACGTCCACGTCGCCGCCGACGAGCAGCTCGGCGCCGGCGTCGAGGTCCGCCTGGAGCATCTCCCGCAGCCGCTCCGCGTGCTCGGCGGAGATGAGCCGGCCGTAGTCCCTCGACGCGCGGGGGTCGTCGCCGTAGAACTCGCGCAGGGCTGCGGGGAGCTCGGCGGTCACCTGGCGCAGCGCGGCCTCGCCGACGGCCAGCACGTAGTCCGGGGCCACGCACGTCTGGCCCGCGTTGGTGAACTTCGCCCACGCGATGCGGCGGGCCATCGCGCCCGTGTTCCGCGACGGCGTCACCACCGCCGGCGACTTGCCGCCCAGCTCGAGCGTCACGGGGGAGAGGGTCTTCGCCGCCGCCTCGTAGACGATCCGGCCCACGCGCTCCCCACCGGTGTAGAGGATGTGGTCCCACGGCTCCGCCAGCAGCTCGGTGTTGCACTCCTTGCCGCCCGCCACCACGGAGACCAGCGCGGAGTCCAGGTACTGCGGCACCAGCTCCCGCAGCGCCGCCGCCGTGGCCGGGGCCTTCTCCGACGGGCTGAGCACCACCGTGTTGCCGGCCGCCAGCGCGCCCACGACCGGGGCGAGCGCGAGCTGCAGCGGGTAGTTCCACGCGCCGATGACCAGCACGAGACCCTTGGGCCGCGGCCGGACCTCCGCGCTCGCGGGCCGCAGGGCCAGCGGCAGCTTCACGGGCCGCGGCTCCATCCAGTCGGTCAGATGCAGCAGCGCGTGGTCCACCTCGGAGCGCACCGAGACGATCTCCGTGATCAGCGCCTCGGTGGCCGGCTTGCCCAGGTCCGTGCCGAGCGCCGCGACGAACCGGTCCGCGTGCTCGGTCAGCATCCGCTTCAGGCCCTTGAGCTGGCGCACCCGCACCGCGCGCGGGTGGGCGGCGCGGGAGCGGGCGGCGGCGCGCAGACGCTCGACGGCGGCCCGCGGCTCCTCGGGTCGGGGTCCGGCCGGCGCGATCGGCAGGGCCTCGGTGGGCAACGGCTCGCGGACGGGATCGTCGTCGGGGGTGTCGGAGGAGTCCGTGGTCAGACCGGGAGGCTGCGTGCTCATGTCGGCCACGCTACCGAGCCGCCCTGTGCGGCGGCAGGGCGGGCCGCCGTCGTCGTCCCCCGCGCGACCCGCGCACTTTCGTTCGGAAGACGGCGCCCCTAGGGCCTTTTCGTTCGGGAAACGGCGCGCGCGCCCGGCCGTTTCCCGAACGAAAGCGGTGCGACACGCCGCCGTTTCCCGAACGAAAGCGGGCGGGGGTGGGGGTCAGCCGATGACCGCGTCCACCAGCCGCTGCGCCTCCGCCTGCACCTGCGTCAGGTGCTCGGGGCCGCGGAAGGACTCCGCGTAGATCTTGTAGACGTCCTCGGTGCCGGAGGGCCGCGCCGCGAACCACGCGTGCTGCGTGACCACCTTGAGCCCGCCGATCGGGGCGTCGTTGCCCGGGGCGTTGGTCAGCGTCGCGAGGATGGTCTCGCCGGCCAGCTCGGTCACGGGGACGTCGTCGGGGGAGAGGGTCTTCAGCTTCGCCTTCTGCTCGGCGGTCGCGGGGGCGTCGATGCGCGCGTACGCCGGGTCGCCGTGCAGGGCCACGAGGTCGCGGTACCGCTCGGACGGGGACTGGCCCGTCACGGCGATGATCTCCGCGGCCAGCAGGCACAGCAGCAGCCCGTCCTTGTCCGTGGACCACGGGCTGCCGTCGAACTGCACGAAGGACGCGCCCGCGGACTCCTCGCCGCCGAACACGCCGGTGCCCGTCAGCAGGCCCGGCACGAACCACTTGAAGCCCACCGGCACCTCCACGAGCTCGCGGCCCAGGTCCCCGGCCACGCGGTCGATCATCGAGGAGCTCACCAGGGTCTTGCCCACGCCCGCGCTCTGGGGCCACTGCTCGCGGTGGCGGTACAGGTAGTCGATGGCCACGGCGAGGTAGTGGTTCGGGTTCATCAGCCCGCCGTCGGGGGTGACGATCCCGTGCCGGTCCGCGTCGGCGTCGTTGCCGGTGGCGACGTCGAAGGGCGCGTGCCCGTCCGCGTCCGGGGTCATCCGCTCGATCAGCGAGGCCATCGCGTTCGGCGACGAGCAGTCCATGCGGATCTTGCCGTCCCAGTCCAGGGTCATGAACCCGAACCGCGGGTCCACCTCCGGGTTCACCACGGTCAGATCCAGCCCGTGGCGGTCGGCGATCTCGTCCCAGTAGGCCACGGAGGCCCCGCCCATGGGGTCGGCGCCGATGCGCACGCCCGCCTCGCGGATCGCCTCCACGTCGATCACCTGCGGCAGATCGGACACGTACCGGTCCAGGAAGTCGAAGCCGCCCAGCTTCGCGTGGCCAGCGACGTCGGCGCTCGCCACCCGGTGCACGCCCGCCAGCCCGGCGGCGAGCAGCTCGTTGGCGCGGTCGGCGATCCACGTGGTCGCCTCGGTGTCCGCGGGGCCGCCGTGGGGCGGGTTGTACTTGAAGCCGCCGTCCGCGGGCGGGTTGTGCGAGGGGGTGATCACGAGGCCGTCCACGAGGCCGGCGTTGTCCCCGTCCACCGCGAAGCCCGACGGCGACAGCTCGCGCCCGGCGTTCAGGTGCAGGATCGCGTGGGAGACGGCGGGGGTGGGCGTGTAGCCGCCGCGGGAGTCGACGAGCACCTCGACGTCGTTGCCGAGCAGCACCTCGACGGCGGTGTCCTGCGCGGGCCCGGACAGGGCGTGGGTGTCCTTGCCGACGAGGACCGGCCCCGTGATCCCGTGGTGTGTGCGGTACTCGACCACGGCCTGCGTGATGGCGGCGATGTGGTCGTCGTTGAACGAGGTCGTGAACGCGGAGCCGCGGTGGCCGGAGGTGCCGAACACGACCTTCTGCGTCGGGTCCGTCACGTCCGGGTGACCGGTGCGGTACGCCTCCAGGAGGGCGTCGACGTCGATGAGGTCCTGCGGCAGGGCGGGGGTGCCGGGACGCTCGGCGGCGGGCAGGGCGGCGGTGTTCTCGGTCATGTGCCACACCTTGGCACGGGCGGGCGGACGGGGGAAGACGCGCGGCCCAGCGGGACGACGGCGGCGGTCACTCCCGGCAGCCGGAGCACAGCCCCCAGTAGTAGACCTCGGCCTCGTCGACCGCGAAGCCGTGGTCCTCGGGGGCGTCGAGGCACGGGGCGGAGCCGGTGCGGCACGGCACGTCCACGACCGTGCCGCAGCCGCGGCACACGAGGTGGTGATGGTTGTCGCCCGTGCAGATCTCGTAGCGGGCCGGGGAGCCGGCGGGCTGCAGGGAGCGCACGAGCCCGGCCTCGGTGAGCGCGTGGAGGCAGTCGTAGACGGCCTGGTGCGAGGTGCCGGGCAGGGCCCGACGCACGGCGGCCAGCACGGTGGACGCGTCCGCGTGGGGGTGGTCGGCGAGGGCGGTCAGCACCGCCAGGCGGGGCCGGGTCACGCGCAGGCCGACGCCGCGCAGCAGCGTGCGCTCGTCCTCGTCCCGCGTCGTGGTCTCCATGCCAGTCGATCCCATCCGGTTCTCTGGAACATGTCAAGAAAGAGCGGGCCGCTTCGCCCCCGGCGCACCGGCCATTCCCCGCCGTCCCCGTGCTGACTACGGTGAATCCTCGACCCCGGGGCGCACCGGCCCGGGCGCCGTCGACGAGGAGGTCCCCACCCATGGCCCAGCCCGAGCCCGTCCGTCTCGTCCCGGGCGGAGCCGTGGACCGCCCGGCCGAGCAGGCCCTCCTCGCGGCCGCCGCGGCCTGCGACGGGGACGTCGACGCGATGGTCGAGCTGCTCCGTGCGGCGTCCGGCG
>NZ_KV825094.1:0-2626 GCF_001816085.1 Micrococcus sp. HMSC31B01 | reverse complement strand
GGTCGGTGCCGGGCCGGCGGGCCTCACGGCCGCGGAGCGTGCGGCCCGGTTCGGGCACGAGGTCACCCTGTTCGACCGGCACGCCGAGCCCGGCGGGCAGTTCCGGCTCGCCCGGCGCATCCCCGGCAAGGAGGAGTTCGGTCCCGCGCTGGAGCACCTGGCGGCCCGCGCAGCCGCATCCGGGGTGACGCTCGTGACCGGGGAGGAGGTGTCTGCACAGACACTCCTGACGGACGATGGGCGGCCGGGCTACGACGAGGTGCTCCTCACCACCGGCGTGCGGCCGCGGCCCGTCGATCTGCCCGGGGCGGGGGAGCCGGGCGCGCCCGCCGTCCACGCGTACGACGACGTGGTCCTGGGACACGTCGACGTCGGCCCGCGCGTCGCGGTGATCGGCGCCGGCGGCGTGGGCGTGGATGTCGCCGAGGCCCTGGCGGCCGGCACGGAACGGCCGGACGGGACACCCGAGACACAGGAGCACTGGCGGGCCCGCTGGGGCGTGGCCCTGACCTCGGAGACGCCGGGCCAGCTGGCGAAGCCGGCCGCGGCCCACCCGGGACGCGAGGTCCACCTGCTCCAGCGCAGCCCCGGACCGATCGGCGCCCGACTGCGCCCCACCACCGGCTGGGTGCACCGCGCCGAGCTGCGGCAGCACGGGGTCCACCTGCACTCCGGTGTGACCTACGAGGGCCTCGGCCCCGACGGCCTGCGCGTGACCGCGCCGTCCCCGGAGGACCCCGAGGCCCGCGTGGCGCTGACCCTGGACGTGACGGACGTCGTCGTGTGCGCCGGGCAGGAGTCCGAGACGGATCTCGTCGAGGACCTGGTGGCTGCGGGCTACGCGCCGGAGGCGGTGCGCCTGATCGGTGGCGCGGCCGAAGCCCGCGAGCTCGACGCCTACCGGGCCATGGACCACGCCGTGCGGGCCGTGCAGGGCTGAGCCGCGCCGCCGGCCGGCGGGCCCTCCCGGGCGGACGACGTCGGGGCTACGGTCGGGGCATGGCTCTCATCTACACCGCACGCCTGGACCCGGACAAGCCCGAATGGATCCGCCGCCGCCTCGTGGCGCACGGACTGCCCGAGGACGTGACCGCCGAGAAGGTCGGCTCGTACCGGTTCGACGATCCCACCGGCGAGATCGGCGTCGAGTCGATGCTCGTGCGCGTGGGGGACCGGCTCTACCAGACTGCGTTCGCCTACCGAGGCGACGCACCCGCCGAGGGGGACGTCGTGGCCGAGGTGGAGCACTCCGTCCTGGGACACCGCTGGGTCGTGGACGCCGCCACCGACCCGGACGCGCGCCGTATCCTCGCGGCCGCCGTGCGCGGCGAGATCCCGCAGGCCCGGCTCGAGATGCATGACGAGTCCGGGACCTACCTCGAGACGCGCGCCCCGGATCTCACCCTCCGCGTGATCGGCGCCGATGCGACGGGGGAGCTCGAGGTGCCGGTCGAGCTGTCGGAGACGGGCGAGGCGGACGTCGACGGCCCGCGGTGCCTCATCGCCGAGGGAGACGGTGTGCGGGCCGTCGTCGCGCGTCTTACCTGAGGGGCGGTCCGCGCGGTCAGAGGCCGCGCGGACCCCAGGACCGCAGCCGGCGATGGCTGGTGAGCGACATGTACAGCGCGATGCACCAGCCGAGGACGGTCCACCCGGTGAGCAGGTTCACCCAGAACACCGCCCACACGTTGGAACGGCCACGGACGGCGGCAATGGCCCACGGAGCCAGGTAGCCCGCCGTGGCGATGGCCAGGACGACGGCGATCGTCGCGTGCAGGGGGCGGTCGCGCTGGTCGGTCATGATCGTCATGGGTCCAGGCTACGCGCGAGACCCGCCGCGGAGGGCGCCCTGTCCACCGTTCCGCAGTGCGCCGATAATGTACATTATGTCAACTAGCCCGTTCTCCGTCTCCCCTGCGGGCGGCCGCGCCGACCCCGCATGACGGAGATTCACTCCCCCGGGTCTGCAACCAGCCGCTCCAGCAGCGGCAGGACAGCCGCCACCGCTGAGCGACTCTCATGCCAGAGCCCGTGCCGCAACCGGGAATGGACGGCCTGCTGACTGATCCCGAGCTCCGCCGCCGCCTCTCGCTGACTGGCGCCGGCTTCCACCAGCCGCCCCGCCGCATGCTGGTCATCGGACCGGCGCCGTTCCACCGTGGCGACCAGCTGCAGGGTGGCCTCTGCACAGCGCAGATCAGCCTCTCGGCCGGTCTCCGAGGCGCGGCCCGGGCGTCGTCCGTGCGGCAGCACCAGCCGTCCCGGTGCTCGCCGGGCGCGGCGCCGCTCCCCTGCTGTGATATGTGACAAGGCTGACTGCTTGTCGTAGTTGCCCTCTGGATCCAGCAGCACCGCCCAGGACCCAGACCGCACGGCCCACAGTGCCAGGCCCACCCCCGCCGCCATGCCGTCGAGAGTGACGGCCAGCTCACCGTCGTGCGGCGCCGCATCGGTTTCGTCGATATGCCACGCCGCCGAGATCACAGCTGCGCCCGGGCGGGGATCGTCGAGCAGCGCGGCTGCCAGACGTCGGGCGTCGTCGGCCGTGGCGGCGGTCGGTCGGATGGGCACCAGATGCACGGACACCATACGGAGAGCCTAGCTGTTGTGGGTCATGAGGTTCTTG
>NZ_KV825093.1:0-2233 GCF_001816085.1 Micrococcus sp. HMSC31B01 | reverse complement strand
CGCGGTGCTGCTGCCGCCCGGGCCGTCCCCAGTCGGCGCGCTGGAACCGGCGCTCGGCCTCCTCCCCCAGGCGCTTGAGCTCGGGGTTGAGCAGGGCCTCCCCGTCCCGGTCCGCGGTGTCCTCGAAGGCGATGTCCTCGGCGAACAGGTCGTAGAGCCGACCCCCGGCCATGACGTGCTGCCACAGCGGCACAGGCCGGTGTTCGGAGACGATCACGGTGGTGGCGCCCCGGACCGTGTCGAGCCAGGCCCCGAACTCCTCGGCGTTGGACACCGTGGCGGACAGGGAGATCAGCTGCACGTGCTCGGGCAGGTGGATGATGACCTCCTCCCACACCGGGCCCCGGAACCGGTCGGCGAGGTAGTGGACCTCGTCCATGACGACGAAGCCGAGGTCGATGAGGGTGTCCGACTGCGCGTACAGCATGTTGCGCAGCACCTCGGTGGTCATCACGACGACGGGCGCGTCCGGGTTGACGGAGGTGTCCCCCGTGAGCAGGCCGACGTTCTCCGCGCCGTGCACGCGGGCGAGGTCCGCGTGCTTCTGGTTGCTGAGGGCCTTGATGGGGGTGGTGTAGAACGCCTTCGTGCCGCGGGCCAGGGCCAGGTGGACGGCGAACTCGCCGACCACCGTCTTGCCGGCGCCGGTGGGCGCCGCGACGAGGACGCCGTGGCCGTCCTCGACCTCGGCGCACGCGCGGCGCTGGAAGTCGTCGAGGGGGAAGCCCACGCGTGCGGCGAACCGGCCGAGCTCGGAGCCGGCGTGGTGCCGGGCCGCCCGGGCACGGGCGTAGCGCTCCGCCGGGCTCAGCTCGGGCTCGTCGTGCGGGGTCGCGGACGCGGGATGGTGGGCCATGGCCCCACCCTACTGGCGGGTCCGGACACCGTCGTGCTCGTGCGTCCGGGCGGGAGGGCTGCGGCGGGCGCCGCTCAGATCTGATCGAGCGGCTTCGGGCCTGCGGCGAGCTCCGCCTCGACGTCCATCTCACGCTGGCCCTTCCGACGGTCGCGACGCCGGTCGCCCCACAGACACAGGACGATGGCCACGCCGAAGAGGACGACGAGCGGGATCGCCATGTAGAACATGGAGATGGCGTCCGCACCGGGGGCGGCGATCGCGGCGATCAGCATGATCACGAAGACGGTGATGCGCCAGTGGTGGACGATCGTGCGGCCCGGCAGGATGCCGAGCATGTTCAGTCCCACCAGCAGCACCGGCAGGACCATGGCCACGCCGAACGCGAGGTAGAGACGCGTGACGAAGCTGATGTACACCGACGCCGTCGGGAGGTTCGCGCCGCCCTCGGGAGTGAAGCCCACGAAGAACTGGACGGCCTGCGGCATCACGAGCCACCCCAGCGCGATGCCGAAGATGAACAGGGGCACGGCCGCGGCGATGAAGCCCAGGGCGTACTTCTTCTCGGCCTTCTTCAGACCCGGCACGATGAATGCCCAGATCTGGTAGAGCCAGACCGGGCTGGACAGGATGAGCCCGATGAACATGCTGACCTTGAGCATGAGGTCGAACGGCGAGGCCACCGTGTCATAGGCGACGGCCGCCGTGTGTCCCTGGCTGGCGATCTCCTTGACCGGGCGGAACAGCTCCGCCATGACCGGCTGGTAGACGAGGAAGCCGATCACCATGCCGACCGCGACGGCGAGCGCCGACTTCAGCAGTCGGTTGCGCAGCTCCGTGAGGTGCTCGCGCAGCGGCATCTCGCCGGTGGGGTTGTCCCGCCGCTTCCGGCGGCGCCGGGTGCGGCGGGCGACCTCGTCGACCTCGGTCATCGGGTGGGGGTCCTTCCGGCTCAGCGCGGGTCGCGCGGGTCGGTCTCGTCACGCTCGACGACGCGGCCCTCGACCGGCTCGTCCGCGGCGGTGGAGCCGGCGCCGGAGCGCTCGTCCGTGGTGCCCTTGCCCTCCGTGCGCATCTGCTTCACCTCGGAGGAGAAGATGCGCATCGACTGGCCGAGGTTGCGGGCCATCGCGGGCAGCTTCGGCGCCGCGAAGAGCAGGATCGCGAGCAGGATGATGATGACGAGCTGCCAGCCCTGGAGTCCAGCCATGATGAAGGGTCCTTTCGATGGGGTTCCGGGGTCCAGGCTACCGCGCCGGCAGGGCCGCGAGGGCATCGCCCAGCGCGTCCGCCACGGACGTCCGGAGGTCGGCGGGGGCCAGCACCTCGACGGCGCCGCCGTGGCGTCCGACCAGCGCGGCCGCCACGCCGGCGTCG